>NZ_JBXWQU010000025.1:0-17222 GCF_059612545.1 Ruegeria sp. SAZD011
GCCCTAGTTCGCCGAGCAGATGTCGGGCCGCTCCCGCAGGATCCTCGCCCGCACGCGCGAGCCGACGCTTGGAGAATGTACAGGGAAGAAGGACGTTCTCGAGCGCGCTCAGCCATGGGATCAGATTGAATACCTGAAAGATCATGCCGATATGATCCACCCGGAACCGGTCCCGCGCGCCGCCATTCAACGCGCCTACGTCCTTGTCCGCAACAAGTATGGCCCCCGTGGGCACATCGACCACTCCCGCAATCGCCGACAGCAGGGTCGATTTTCCGCACCCGCTGGGACCATGGAGAAACAGGCGCTCGCCGGACGCCAGAGACAGCGCGCCAATACCCAGTGTGCTGCGCGCCGCGCCCGGCCACCGGTAGACAAGTCGTTCAATTCGCAATGGGTGCATAAACCGGCCTCGCGGACAAAAAGCCGCCCACCGCGCTTTCGCGGCGGGCGGTCGTTGTTACTCCAGCGTGTTCTTGTAGATCACGCCGTCCTTCATGATGATCTTGAAGTTCGAGTTGGGGTCGGCGACCAACTCGATGTTTTCCAGGGGATTACCTTCGACGAGCAGCAGATCGGCATAGGCTCCTTCCTGCACGACCCCGAGCGGACCTTTCTGATAGGGATGCCGCTCACCCGCCATCTTGAAGAACTCTTGGTTGATGCTGGTTGCCATTTGCAGCGCCTCGACTGGTGTGTACCAATTCGTAAGCTTCACCAGCTGCGCGCCCCAGCGGTCGATCATGGCAGGATTCTGCTGCATGTCCGTACCGAAGCCGACATTGACATCGTATTTCCTGGCCAGCTTGTAGGCAGTGTCGGTTCCACCAAGCATCTGATCGTACTTGCGGTTGTTGAACTCTCCATCCAGAGGGATCCTATCCTCGTCGTCCAGGAAGGGTTGCAGGCACAACCATGCGTCAGTCTCCGCAAGCATCTGCGCCGTTTCCTCGTCGATCATCTGGCCGTGTTCGATGCTTCTGACGCCAGCCTCCAAGGCGTGCTGAACCGCTTTCGCGGTGTAGGTGTGAACGGTGACGTAAGTGTTCCATCTCTCGGCTTCCTCGACGATCGCGTTGAGTTCCTCAAGACTGAATTGTGCGCCGTCCAGGGGATCGGAAAATGACGCGACGCCACCGCCTGCCATCGCCTTGATCTGTGTGGCCCCGCGCATCAGGTTTTCCCGTGTGCGCCTCAAGACTGCGGGCACTCCGTCGGCAATCGCCGTATGTCCCAGAATTTCCTGGTCGATCAATGCACGGCCTTCGGGGCGCAGCAGGACATTGGGCAAGCGCATTTCACCGTGACCGGAGGTCATCGTCAGGTAGGCCCCGGAGGGCAGAATGCGCGGCCCCACGAGGCGCCCCTCGTCAATCAGTGCCTTGACGCCAAAAATGTTGCCGCCCACGTCGCGCACGGTGGTGATGCCCTGCATCAACGTATGCTCTGATTCGAGGGCAACCTTGATAATGTTCTTGAAGGGATCCCCGAAAAGCAGTTCGGGATTGGTGACTGCGATCGAATGCGAATGCCAGTGGCAGTCCGAGAGGCCCGGCATTAGTGTCCGTCCATCGCCGGCGATGATCGTCGCATCGCTGTCAGCAGCCACGTCAGCACCAATCGCACTGATCATGTTTCCGGTGACCAGCACATTGGTTGCGTCGCTCAGTTCCGTTCCGACACCGTCGAAAACGCGCACGTTCTCGAACAGGACTTGCGTTTCTTTTACGTCCTCCTGCGCTCCCACGACCGAAGCCGCGAGGGCGAATGCAGATGTTATAAACGTTTTGCGCAGCATAATTCTCACTCCATATCGGATTTGTAGATCACGCCGTCCTTCATGATCAGGGCAATGTTTTTCGAGTCCATCAAAAGGTGAATGTCTTGGGTCGGGTCACCGTCGACCAGAATGATATCCGCGTAAGCTCCTTCGGCGATGACACCGAGCGGACCATCTACGTACGGGTTCTTCAAACCGCTCAGAGCGAGAATTTCTCCGTTCACACCGGTGACTTGTTGCATTTGCTCAATGGGTTCGTAGAACTCGTCACGAAAGGCGAATTCCTGCCGGAAAGTAGCAAAGATATCATTTGCTCCGAAAACATCACTTCCCCAGCCCGTCTTGACGCCGTGTTCAATGCCCCATTCGAAGGCTTGGCGCGCGCCTGCATTGACCTTGGCCAACTTGGCATTCTGGATCGGGTCCTGAAACAGTGGATTGCTCGAGACGTCCTGAAGCGCGAGAAACGCCTGTGGGATCCAGTAGACGCCTTCCTCGGCCATCCTCACCATGGTTTCCTCTTCCATGATCAGGCCGTGTTCAACGGTTCTGACGCCTGCATCGAGGGATGCCACAACGGCGTTATTCACTTGGGCATGTACCGTCACATAGGTGCCGTAACGCTCAGCCTCTTCCACCGCTGCGTTGAGTTCTTCCTGGGTGTACTGAGCTGCCTCCAGCGGGTCTTTGAAGCTGGTTACGCCGCCACCTGCGTGTACCTTGATTTGGGACGCTCCCCGGAACAGCATTTCACGGACAGCGGCGCGCACGTCATCCACGCCATCAGCGATGATAGTGGTCTTCGTCGTGTTGGCGACACCAGAGGCCGCAAAGCCGTCAAACCTCGGGTGCCCGTCGTTCGTCATCCGGAAGTCGCCATGTCCGGATGTTTGAGTGATACTGGCGCCGCCGCAGTAAATCCGTGGCCCTGGTGAAACGCCCGCGTCGATGACATTCTTTACGCCAAAACAATTTCCACCCAAGTCTCGCACAGTGGTAAACCCGGCATCCAAATAGGCCTTCGCACGTGCTGCGCCGCGAGCCCCTTGTTCGAATGCATCCTGCGTCATCAATTGCGTCACGGGATCCGAATGCAGCATGATGTGCGTGTGAGTATCGATCAGCCCCGGCATAAGCGTGCGGCCGCCGCCGTCGATCACCCGACCACCGGCAACCACAACATCTTCGGTGGTGATCTCCGCAATCAGGTTACCGTCGATGACGACATTCGCGCCCTCGATCAGTTCTTCGCTCGACCCGTCGAAGACATTCACATTCGTGATGACGATGGGTCCCGTCGGGTCGTTCTGCGCCCCCGCCACGGGAGCCGCCAGTGCGAAGAAAGAAGTTATCATAAATCGTCTGAGCATTGCGTTTTACTCCATATCATTTTTGTATATGACACCGTTTTTCATGATCAGGTCGAAGTTATCTTCGGGGTTTGCGACGAGGCTCAGATCTTCCAACGGGTTCCCATCGACAAGGATCAGGTCTGCATAGGCACCAACGCTGATCTCGCCCAGCGGGCCTTTCTGATAGGGATGACGCGGCCCAGCCATTTCCATGAGTTCAGCATTGTCCGAAGTCGCCATCTTAAGCGCTTCATAGGGCGTGAAACCAAGCTTTTCGAGCTTACTGAGATATTTGCCCTGTTTGGCAGCCATTTCCGGGTCCATCAACGCGTCCGTACCGAACGCAATCTTTACCCCGATTTCCTTGGCCATCTTGTAGACCTTTTCGGTGCCAGCCGTTGCGACAAGCCATTTCTTGGTGGACTCTGCGGTCGGGAAGACCATGCGGTCTTCGTCGTCCAGCAAGGGTTGGGTGCTGAGCCAGACGCCTTTTTCTTTCATGAGTTCCAAAGTTTCGCGTTCAAGCAGCATCCCATGTTCGATGCTCTTGATTCCGGCCTCGACGGCCATCCGGACAGCTTCGTCAGCGATTACGTGCGCTGCGACATAACTATTATAGCTCTCAGCCACGTCCACGATCGCCTTCATTTCTTCCAGCGAGTATTGGCGCACGTCTAGAGGGTCAAAGATCGACGCAACACCACCGCCGGCGGCTATCTTGATCTGACTGGCTCCCATCCGAAAGATTTCACGCGCACGCTTTCGAACCTCTGCGTCTCCGTCACCAATTACAAAAAAGCCGTGCGCCCCCAGTAGTCCATCGTACTGTCAGCTGGCACGTCGTGCGGCAGGCGATAATCATAATGTCCCCCGGTCTGCGTGAGCGGCGGGCCTGCGACCAGCATGCGCGGTCCGACAAGAATCCCGCTATCAATCAGTTTCTTTAAAGCAAAGCTATTGCCACCAAGGTCGCGAACCGTAGTGAAGCCACGCATAAGAGTGCGCTCGGCCGTCGGAACTGCCCTCGCCGCGATCTCGTAGGCGTCGCCAGTCAGAAGAGTAGTCTGAGGCACCTCTGCCATAGTCACGTGCCAATGTACGTCTGACAACCCCGGGATCATGACCCGTCCGTTTGCGTCGATCACGGCAGAGCCCTCGGGAGGTGCCAAAGCGGCACCGATTGCCGCAATCATGCCGTCTTGGATCATAACATCCTGCCCCTCGATCAGATCAGGCGACAAGCCGTCGAAGATACGCGCGCCGGTGATTACCGTGCCAGGGTCGGATGTCTCCTGCGCCGCGGCTAGCGACGCCGCCACACAGAATACGGCCATTATCAGTTTCATCCTGTTTTTCATGTCAGTTCTCCAGAGCGTTTTTGTAGATAACTCCATCCTTCATGATAAGGACAAAATTGGTGTGCGGGTCGGCGACAATATCGATGTCCACCAATGGGTTACCGTTGACGAGGATCAGGTCGGCATAGGCTCCTTCGGTGATCTCGCCCAGCGGGCCCTCCTGGTAGGGATGGCGGGGGCCGGCAAGTTCCAAAAGCTCGGCATTGTCCGAGGTCGCCATCTTCAGGATCTCGTAGGGTGTGAACCACGGCTTCAACTTCGTCAGGAACTGGGTCTGCGACTCGGCTGTCTTCGGGTCGAACAGCATGTCGGTTCCGAAGGCGATCTTCACCCCAATCTCCTTTGCGAGTTGATACACCTTCTCAGTGCCATCTGTGACCTGAAGGAATTTCGCCGTGCTGACCGGATCATCGAACGCCAGCGCGGTCTCGTCATTCAGGATTGGCTGGGTCGAGAGCCAGACGTCGTTTTCCTTCATCATTCGAAGGGTTTCTTCGCTGAAGAGCATACCGTGCTCCAGCGACTTCACGCCCGCCTCGATTGCCACCTGCGCGGCATCGTCGGTAAAGATATGCGCCAGAACGTATGTGTTGTAAGTGTCGGCGACCTCGACAAAGGCTTCCAACTCGGCCCGCGTGTATTGCCGGACGTCAATCGGGTCATAGAGCGAAGACACGCCGCCGCCTGCCGCGATCTTGATCTGCGAGGCACCCATGCGCATCACCTCGCGCGTGCGCAGAATGACATCGGGCACGCCGTCCGCCTGGAGCATCAGCCCATTGGCGTACCAGTACCACTGCGAGTCGCCTTGGTTCATCGGAACCGCCTGGTAGGGGCGATAGTCGAGATGGCCTCCGGTTTGCGTAATGGGCGGCCCCGAGGGCAGAATGCGCGGACCGACAAGTTCGCCCGCATCGATCATCTTCTTGATCGAAAATGGATTCCCCCCGGTATCACGGATCGTTGTAAAGCCGCGCATCAGTGTTTTTTCGGCGCCAAGCGCTCCGCGGATCGCAACTTCCGAGATATCACCGGATACGACCGTACTTTGCGGTGTGTAAGCGTAGGTCGTGTGCCAGTGCGCGTCGATCAAGCCGGGGATCAGCGTGCGGCCGCCCCCGTCAATCACCTTGCCGCCGGCCACGGCCAGCGGCTCGGTCGAGATGGTCTCGATCAGGTTGCCGTTGATCACTACATTGGCGTTCTCGATCAGTGCCTCGTTCACGCCGTCAAAGACATTTACGTTGGTGATCAGGGTCTGGTTGGATGCCTCCTGAGCGAACACGGCGTTCGCTGAAACCGTAACAAGAATGGCGACAAGATTTTGAATTTGCATGGTTCTTTCTCCAAATAATACCCGAAACAAGCTAATTGGACTTCCGCCGTCTCGAGAAGTCCATAACCTGAGTCTCAAGTTGTAGATGCACAGGGCAAAACACGGTGGCAAACGCCCCCTGCCCCGCAAGATCAGATGCTGAGGCTGCGTTCTCTTCAGCGATGCGGTCCAGATCCGGGGCAACCAACTGCGCAAGCGGATCGAGGGACGAGACGCCAAGAGTTCCTACCATCTTCTCATCCCTATCGTTGGCCGACGCGATCGTCCCGATTGCGACGCAAATGCTCGCTACAATCGCCAGGCTTGGACGGATAGGTGGCCGCATCACTCATCCCCGGTTTGGCGCGACACGCCCGCGTCAGCACCGCTGTCAGGCTGACCCAGCGCGCCGGGGTCGATGGTGAAGCCGGTAATCGTGTGCGCCTTCTCCCAAGCCTCGAATGTGACGGGCTCGAAGCGGCCCTTTTGTTCCACCGGGAAACGGATCGACTTGCCCGGACGAACATCCAACTGGAATTCGCTTTCCTTCACGACAGGCACACCGCTCACGATGACATAGGGAATGCCCGTGGTCGGCTGACCCTGCTCACCGGCCTTGTAGGTGGCATTGTCTTTCACGTTCTCCGGATCGAAGATCGTTATGTCGGCGACCATACCTTCCTGCAGGCGGCCCCGCTCCTGCATCCCCTCAAGACCTGTCAAGCCCAGGTGATATGCCGGCCAATAGGCCATCTGCGCGATCGTGAACATCAGTGGGACGCCTTGCTCGCGCCCGCCGGCCAGAACCTTGCCGCGCGTGCCCGCAGTTCGCGGATGACCGACATATTCTTCGGGCGGCAGGTCCCAGGAGTCGATCCCCTTGCCGGACCACATTGCATCGGAGGCGACGATCATGTGCGGCATTCTCTGCCAGTAGGGGAGCCATTCGTCACGTTTGGGATTGAAGGCAAAGATCGAGCGACCCGGAAACTCTGCGGAGGTTTTCTCCCACTCTTCTCGCGTCAGGAACTTGTCCTGAACCGGATCGTAGATCGTCTCTTCGTAGGGTCGCCCACCCGAAATGATCGCGAACTTGTCCGGATGAAAGAACTCTGCGGAGATCGCCGTCGAAGCCGCCGAATAGGGATAGTATTCCGACCAGACGTTGTATCCTTGCGCGCGAGCCTTCTGAAGTTTCTCCTCGTTCTCCCACCAACCATACTCGTTGTTGTGGTTAAGCGAGAACGGAGCATCCAGCGCCAGCGCGTTGGCCAGCAATTCGCTGGTGCCTAGCGGACCTTCGGGGTTGGAGGGGTTGCCGTGGAACCGCACATGCGCGCCGAGGAAGCGGCCGTATTTCGCCGCGATTTCCTGGGTCTTGAACATTTCGAAGGTGGTCACGCCTTCGGTCATGTAGCCGATGGTCGAGGAAATTCCGATTGCACCCTGACGCAATTCTTCGTCGATATAGGTTAGGATTTGGTTGAACTGATCAGAGTTGCTGCGCGTAACCGACCAACCCGGCACACCATCCTGCACTGCCTGAGCGCGCAGGTCGAAAACGCTGGTGGCATCGTGCCAACCGCTAGTATCGACCTCGGGGTCATGGACTCGGGTCCGTGTCATCTCCTGACTGACCCCGGTTCCATAGTTGAGCGGCCAGCCGGTTGAATCCTTTTCAGTATACCATTCGGCTACGTTAATTGCACCAGCCTCCAGATCCATCCCGGTAGTCACGCCGTCAAGCGCGGCCAGCTTCAGCGAGAGCCCGTCGAGGGCGTGGAAATGCAGGTCTATGAAACCGGGCGCGACGATATGGCCTGATGCATCAATGGTTTCGGCGCCGGTGATCTCGCTTGGCGTGATGACCTCGATCCTTCCATTCTTGATACCCACGTTGAACTGCCCGTCAAGCATCGTTTCGGGGTCCATGACCCTCCCATTCAGGATGACCAGGTCATAGTCCTGCGCATGTGCGGTCGACCATGCAAGAGAGGCCAGTAAGGCGGTTGAAATTATCTTTTGCATAAAGTTCTCCGTTTCAGGATTCCGTTGACTAGATCGTTAGAACCGTTGCCCTTTGTCTCAGAAGTTCAGAATCTTGTATCCAAACTGCACCGACCAATCGGCCGGAGCGTCGCCGCCGAAAAGGACACCGGGTTTGATGAATAATTGGCTGTCGCCGCCAAATGCCTTGCCCGTCATGATCCCAAATGTGACCTGCAAGCTGCCGAAGGTCGCGTCGTTCTCCCAGTCGTGGATGATCGCCGGGTCGAAGGTCATGTAGTATTTCGACGTTGGGAGCTTGGGCACATAGTAGAAGTCGATAGTTGTGGTATTGACGTCCACGCCCAGGCTGTTGCCACCTTCGAGCCCGAAGGTGTGAACTATGGCTGGCGAAAAGATCGACCCGTTATCGAGGAACCACGCGTAGTAGGCAGAGGCTTCGGCAGCAAATTGACCATAGCCTGCCGTCGGCGTCTCGGCCGTGTCCAGAAACAGTTCGAACGTGGCCGCGGCGCCATTCTTTTCGGTTACGCCGAAGACCTTGATGAACATGAGGCTTATATCGCCAAGCCGCATTTCGTTGCCCACGGAAGGATTGGCCGCTGCAATGGCTGCCGTATCCCCAAAGGTGGGGTTAGCGTTGAACGGACTGTCCGAGAAAGGCACGGTCAGTCGGAAGGATTGGCTCATATCGCCGAAAGGCTTTGTATAGGCAAACTCGAGCAGACCCGTGTTGAGGTTGGAATCGATCTGATTGAACTGGTACTGAAGCGCGATTTGGCTGGTGAGCTTGATGGGGTTTGTCCCGTTGTTGATTTCCTCCTCCGCCAAGGTCGCGCTTGCGAACGCGATTAGACAAGCGGCCGAACTGCACAAACGCGCGTATCTCCCGGCATTTCCCAACCCTGAACAGTCGCGTTTTGTGCTTATGCTTCGGATGAAATGAGTGTCACCGTGTTGTTCCACGTTTCGTCTCCTTATGATCAAGCGGCTCTGTATGCACAGGTTCAACCGGCATCCGCCTGGTCGGATCTGCTCCTTAGTTCCTTAGCCGAGTCCTGAGGGCGCGCGCTCATCAAAACGATGCCCGGAACCGCAAGCCGAACAATGCAACCGTATCCTTGTTTGGGTTCAGGGCCGGGTTCTTGATGATCTGAACGCTCGGCGTCAGCTCCAAGCCTTCGGTCAACTGCCATTGCTGAAAAACCTCCAGCGTGTACTGGTCTCTTAAATTTGGCCCAAAGGTTGTATCATTCGGCCGACTCCAGTTGAGACCCACACCGAGCAGGTTTCTCCCAGGCTGACGGGTGTAACCGAAACCCGCGCTCACGGCGGCCTCGTAGAGGCTGCCGCCATCGTCGGCCCAACCTCCACGTATGAAGGGCAGCCATGCATCTCCCAAAACATGAGTGTAGGAAAAGGCAATGCCGTGGCCTCCCGGCGTTCCTGCCTGTTGACGCGCGTCGATTTGCCAGAAGGTTAGATGAGCATTGTTGACGAAAAGCGCTTCGGCACCCGAAGTCCAGCCGATTTCAAGCGACTTGAATGTTTCGCCTTGATCGAACAGAGTATCAAAACCACTAATCGGGTCGGTCGGATCCGCATTGGCATCTGCGATCCCTGCTGAAGCATATATGTTATCGGTCAGGAACCCGCCGACCATTGCCCCCAACGCCCCGTCCGGCAGGCCTCCGATGGTTCCGGACCCGGTCTGAAACGCAATGTTGGAAAAACCGGTCCAGGGGCTGGCAAGGGCATAAACATCGACGAAATCCGTCACATCCAACCACCCAATATAGGCTGCGCCGCGTCCTTGGGCGAATTCCTGTTGCCAATAGAGATGCGTTGCACGCCAACCTTGATCGCTGAACACTGAGCTGTTGAGACCAGCATAGCCCAATTCCCCACCGAAGCCCGTGGGCGGCACCGTAGTGAACGCGTGTCGGTTTTCGAACTTGAAAATCAAGCTACCGGTATTAGGACCCTCACGGTTGACCAGATCCCATGTCCCGAAAAGACGAAAGGCGCCGCTGGCACTTTTCCTTTCTCCGAGGCTAGAACTCGCAGTGTATCCAAGTACGTTGTAATCGATCCCAAAATCCAGCCCGAACCGCTCCTTTATGCCCGCTTTCCAGTCGTCAAAGCCCTGCTGAGCATCGACGTTCAGCAGGTCGTCTTTTTCCTGCGCATCAGAGCTGAGAAGGTTAGGCGTGGAGTCAGGCCCCGACAGCACGCTACTCACCTGCTGGGCCAAAACAGTGGACGGCAAAACGAAGGCTGGCAACGACAGAATAATCGGCAAAGCTGAAAGTCGGCAAAAGGTCGAAAAATTCAAAACTTCTAGATCCTCGTTTGGCTTAGACGGCACAGCTCGCTCATGGTTTTGCAACTTCAAAGGCAAAGCCGTTCTGGTCTTGAACCTGCTTCTTTACTCACGCTCCTTTAAGTTTATGTCATAAGTGGGGTTCTTCCATCACGAGAACGGGCCTGAATCCTTCGCTGTTCAGGCCGAAAATCCTTTATCTACAGGCTTTTTGCTCAAAAACTAAACATGAGACCAAAAGTTCGTCACTCTATCGGGCTGTCAAACGCCAAAACTGAAGAAATTTCTGGAAAACCGGCGGGTCTCCAGAAGATTGTAAGTTTTGCGGAACAACTACGCGGTATGCCGATAAGAGAAGGTCATCTAGGGTTACTTGACGCGGGTGCCCCGAGCCTTTTCGGGAAAAAATTTGCAGGAAAGATGTCTTCGGTGTCTCGGATGTATCTTCCGGGCCGTTTCACTGGCTACACCGTTCCTCACCGTGAATGGCTAGCTTGGCACATCCCGTTGTCATGGATAGGCGATTACATCTTCGACGGGCAGGAGGTCAAGCCGGGCGATGCCTTCATCACCGGCGATCCCAACGGCTATACAGCGCACGGCAAAGGGCGGGATAATCTAACAATAGGAGTTTATCGACCAGCGCTGGAGGAGGCCTTGCGTGCGCTTTCGGGTCAGCCCGATTTACGGTTGGATATGAAATGGTTGAGGTTCAGGCCTTCGAGGCGGCTAGTGTCTCAGGCGCTTAGACTTCAAAGCAGTCTCTCTCAAAACGACACGAAAGAAACCGCAAACGGGGTACACAAGTACCTTGGTACGCTAGATCGGGATTTTGTGGATGTGCTAGCGCACGAGTATTTCACGACTGTTGGCAACGCACCGCGCTTTCATGGCGCGCGAAGGCGGGCCTTTGATATCGCAGCGGAAGCACTACGACTGACGTTTGATACACCGGATGCGCCTCCGAGCCTGTCACAGCTTTGCAGCTTGTTGGGTGTTGGTGAGACGCGGCTTTTCGAGGCGTTCCATGAAATTCACGGGCTCGCACCAGGTGAGTGCCTAATGGCCTTGAGACTAGGCGCAGCATATGAGCGGTTGACCAACCCTGCCACCCCGCCCAGGTCGGTGAAAGAGGTGGCGCTGGATGCCGGCTTCACCAAATCCGGCTATTTCGCCAGAAAGTTCCAAGAGCAGTTTGGCAAACTGCCCTCGGCGGTGCTTGCTGAAACACGAGCGGTTCTACGGGATACCAATTTTACTTGTTCAGCCCCATAGCGATCCAAGGTTTTCAGATCGCCGGACTGGTCGACAGTATTGTCCGCCCTATGAGTGCCGAAGGCTGTTGTCGGTCTTGCTGGCACCCCCGCGCCTGCGCCCACATCACGGCATAATCGCTCACCATCTCCACGATCACCGCCCCCTCCGGCAACAGAGCCAGTTCCTCTGCCGCCCGCGCCTGTTCCTCCCGAGTGTATTCGACAACCGGCGGACAGCCCCCAAGCCCACCGCTATCGGAACCGCCCGCCACGCAACCGCTGAGCCAGATCGTCGCGAGAACGAGGCCGGCGCGCCGCCGCCTCGAGCATCCGTCGCTGGACGTCATTTGCCTTCTCCAAAGTCTCAAGTTTCTCCACCATCCGCCCGACCCGCTCGCCCGATCGACGCAGCGCCAGCAGGAGCAGCAGGATCGCCAGAGCAGTAACGCCATAGCGCAGCACCGCCCGCCCCACCGCGTTCCCCGCGATCCACGCAACAACCCGTCCAATCACCGCCGCCCCCGCATCCAATCATCCAGCCGCGCATAGATCGTGACTGCGATGCCCCCGAGTGCCGCGGCAATGAAAACCCAGCGCAAGGTGTCGAGATACGGCACCAGCGGCAGGATGGCGGTTTGGGTCTCGCTGAGCACCTGCTGCGCCACCTCGACGCCCGCCGCGCCCAGTGTCGCCACTCCGGCTGCACCACCGGCCCTCATCGTCCGGCTCTCTGCCAGGCTCTCCCGCACCAGCGGGGTCTCGACCGCAAACGCCGTCTCCCGCACCGGGAAGCGATCGCCCCACTGCCGCGCCGGCCCGAGATCGACATGCATGAATCCCGAGCGCGGATAGAAGCCGAACCCAAGAAACCCAACCGCCCGCGCCGCCGCCTCGAAGGCCACCGGATCATGGTTCGTCATGGCGATATCAAACGCCGCCCCCTGCATGTGCTTCGAGTGGGGCGCCCCACCAACCGCCTTGTTATGCTCAGGGCTGCGATAGGCCGACCGCACGATCAGCGGCTTGCCCAGCCGGTCCCGCAGCGCCTGAAGCCTGTCGAGAGCCGGTTCGTTGATCAGCAGTTTGCCGGTGCTCCGGCAGGCGATTTCCGCCGGCGAGAAGTTGGGCCAGCGCCAGGCACTTTCGGGCACATCGCGCCAGTGGGCATAGAAGGTATTGGTCATGGGATGTCTCCATAAACAGAAAAGCCGCCTCGGAGGGCGGCGGATGCGTGGGTGTTGGTTCGGAATGTCAGGGATTACGGAAGTGCAACCTGCAGATCACCGCCAGCCCTACGGCCCACCGCCAAAGAGCCGGAGCTTGATCACGGTGCCGGCCAGCAGGGCGAGGATGAGACCGGTGGTGATGAGATGCACGGTGGTCTGCACCGCGGTGCGGCGCACGAAGCGGATGCAGTCCAGGAGCGAGCGGAGATCACGAATGTCGAGCGCGGCGGTCTCGCCCTCGAGCCCGACATCGGCCAGGGCGCGCCTGGCGCCTTCTTCCGCAGCCCGCGCCAGCATGGCCTGGAACTCGGCCTCGGGAATGCGCAGGTTGCCGGTCTCACGCAGGGGCGGCGACATAGGCAGTGTTCCTTTCGTCTGATGGTCCAGTTGTTTGACCCGGCTCAGCTGCCGCCGGCAAAGCCGATCTCGAGTCCCGCAAGATCGGCCCAGGTCCAGGGCAGACCGGTGTCGGGATTGACCGCCCATTCGGAGGTGAGTGCCTCGAGTGATGCCCCGGCCGGGGCCTGGCCGGCGGCGTCGTGGTTGGTACCGCCGATCCGCAGGCGGTTGATGACCTGGCCCGGATTGGGGTTGGCCGAGGCATTGCGGGCATGGCTTGCGAGGATCACCCGGCCGATGGTGCCGGGCGGCGTGGCGCCGGGCGTGAGGATGGAGGTAACCGCATCCCCAACCGTGCGTGCATAGGCAAAGGTGGCGGGATCGCCATCGCCCAGTTCGGCATGCCCGCCCACGGCAGTGGCGAGCGCGCCCGGCCCGGTGGGGCGCAGGATGCGGAAGCGCCGTCCGCGGGTATCCTGGTCCGAGACGAGGACATTGGAGAGAAAGAACCGGCCATTGCCATCGAGGAAATTGGTGCCCCCGAAGTCGAAGCGCACCGCGCCTTCGCCATTGACCTTGTCGGCCTTGCCCAGGACCTGCCCGACCTGGCTCAGATCGACATAAGCCGTGACCCTGTAGTCATCGACATTGCCCGCCACGGCAGCGCCGGTCTCGATATGGATGTCGAAGGTAAAGAGCGTGGCATCGGGGAAGCCGGTGACCGGCGCACCGGTCAGGCTGGGTGCAGAGTTGCTAAGCGTGGCATAATCGAAGGTCATCGCCCCGTTGTTGAGATCGATCCGGGCGATATCGACCGTGGGCAGGCCTACCGAGGCAAAGAACCCGTCTCCCGAGGTGGTACGGTTGAAGTCATCGTAATAGCAATCGGCCCGGATCCAGATGTCGGTGACACCCGGCAGGGAAATGCTCGCCGCCTGTTCGGCCTCGAAGCGCAGCGCGTGGGAGGCGAACACCGGGTTGTAACTCCCCGGTACGGAGGCGTCCTCGACGCCGCCCAGGAGAGCGGCGCTGTTGGTGATCAGGTAATCGGTCATGATGAGAAGTCCCGTGGTTGGAGATCAGGGGGTGAGCTCGACGATCAGCTCCTGCTGGATCACGCCCAGACCGGGCGGCCGGAGATCGAGCACCAGGTGCTGCTCGACGATGTCGAGGCCCGGCCCGGCGCAGGTCAGGATCAGATCCTGTGCGACAAGGTCGATACCGGTGCCGGAACAGAGCAGCACCAAATCCTGCGCCGAGACCTGAACCTTTCCGCCGAGGGTCACGCGATAGGCGCGGAAGGCCCGGTCCTCGTGAGACCCCCGGACGGCGCGCACCCGCAGGGCCGCCTGTTCGACGCCGGGCGGGGGTTCGGGATAATCCGCCTCGGCCAGCGTCCAGCTGGTGGCGGTGCCGGCCTCGATCACCGCGGCCGCCGGTTCCAGGGTCTCGCCGGTGTCGGGATCGACCCAGTGAATGCGGACCTGGTAGGTCACCCCGGGTTCCGGGCCGATATCACTGGCAAGGTAGCTGTCGAAGACGGAACTGGTCTGGGAGAGCCGGTCCCGGTGCGCCCAGGTCAGCATGGCCTCGGGACTGGCCAAAGGGGATACGAAGCCTCCATCGCCGCGGAGATTGCCCGGCGGCAGGGGACGGATCGCGCGGGCGGCGAAGGAGACGATATCTGTCGGGGCCTGCGCCAGCGGCAGGGTGCCGAGGCCGGTGCGCGGCAGGATCCGGACCGGAAGGCTCTCGCCGGCAACATAACGACCGGATGTCGTCTCCGCATGTCCCTGCCAGAAGATCACCGGGGTGCCGGCTGTATGGGCCAGCGGCACGGTGTCGAGACAGCCCCGCCCGACGGTGATCGCGCTTGCGGAGATCCCATCGACCCGGACGAACTCGTCGCCGATGGCGGCGAGCGTGCCGGTGGTGAGACCCGAGAGACCGGTCCAGTCCCGCAGGGGCACCAGGACCTCCTCGGGATCATCGCCGAGATCGGCATCGAGGATCGCGGTTGGTGCAAAGCTGGTGGTGCCGTCACTGGCATAGCCGGGTCCGGTATCGACCCAGACCAGCGCGTCGAGCGCATCGGCAGAGGGGCGCTCGCCCACGGCCATCAGGAGGCCGGCGTCAGGATCGGCGGCAAGTTCCGCGTCGGCCTGCGCATGTCCCATCTCCTGCACCAGCAGCCAATACGGGGATTCCCGTACCAGCCGGCGCGACAGCGGTTTTGGGGCAGACAGTAAGGATGTGGGTGGCGATACTGTCTCGCCCCCGACAAGCGCGGTTGTGCCCAGGGCGAAGGCATCCTCCACGAGCCTGAGGCGAACCCGGTTGTCGCGCCCGTCGCCGTGATCGATCTCGACCACGCGCAGCAGCGCGCCCTCGAGACCCCTCCGGGGATTGACGAGCCGGATGACATCCCCGGGGTCGAGATCGGCGCCCTGCCGGTTCACGGTGATCTCACCGGAGAGGAGCGGTGCCGAGAGGGCCCGCAGGTCGCGTTCGGCCAGGCGCACGGCGAGGTCTTCGCGCCGGACACCGGGATAGTCGACCGTGGTGGAGATCACCTGTCCCATCAGCTGCACCCGGGCGGTATCGGTGACACTGACGGAACCGGGCTGGTCGGTGCGCAGGTCGGAGAAGGTGACGGTGAGACTGTTGACGAGATCGACCGCTTCGCGCCGGCCCAGCTCGCCCCAGTCCACCACGTTGCTGGCATCGAAGACCGGCACGGCCTCGGGGTCGTAATCGTCACGGATGAGCTTCAACTCCCAGCGGCCGGTGCGGCGGTCGACATAGAGCTGGGCATCGATGTGATGCAGGATGTCTCCGAGGAACTCCTCGAGGCTGGCATCGCTCTGCCAGAGGAGAGACAGGCCAAAGCCCTCCGCAAAGAGCTGATCTGCCGCAGCCGCAAAGCTGGGGCCGATATCCGCCGCCCCGTAGCCAAGACCCCAGGTCCGGTTGGTGAGGCATTCGCGGATGATATGGGCCGGGTTCATGTCCGGGCCCGGGTCGGAAGCCGGATCGCTCTCCGGATCCACCGCACCGATCTGGGCGGTCTCCGGATACCATTGCGCCGCACCATCCTCGGCGGTGAGGATCCGGGTGACCCGGACGGCCCAGGGCTTCAGATAGGGGTTGAGCCCCATGTAGACCTGGCGCAGCACGAGGCTGCAGAGGCCACGGAAGCCGGGCATGTCTGTTCCGGCCCGGGCGGCGAGGTAGCTGTTCGGCCCCTGGTCGGGTGCCCCCATCAGGATGTCGATATCGCCGACGATGCCGCCCTCACGGCTCTCGCCGCCGAAGAGCTCGGGCTTGTCGATGCGGATGCGGGTGCCCGGCGCGGGAATGTCCGCCACGTCCCCAGACGATCCGCTGCCGGGCACGGTGCTGAGGCTCACGGCCTGGAAGGCAAAGGAGAGGGTCTTTGGCTCGACCTGCATCCAGGTCAGGTGTTCGCGCTCGTCAAAGGCGATGCCGCGCAGGATGATCCGATGCGTGGTGCCACTGCCCAGCAGCGTGAGATCGAGCGCCTGTCCAAGGGAGAGGCCGGGAATGCCATTCGAGCCGTAGATGTTGAGCGCGGCGGTAGTGCCTTGCTCGCCCGCCGGAAAGGCCGCGGCAGTGGCATTGGCCAGAAGCGTGGTCACCGCGCCAACGCCTTCTCCGCCGCCCGAGACAGTGCCATCGGCCATCAACCAGGCGGTGCGGTCATCGACGCGGATCTCGCGGATCACATCCACCGGCCCATGGCAGAGCGCCAGATGCGCCCCCAGCGCATAACGATAGCCGACGATGACGGAACTACCCATGGCTCTGCTCCTGCTCCCCGGCCTGCCGTCGCTCGGCCTCGGCAATGGCCCGCAGCGCCAGCCCATCGCCGGTGGCGGCGAGCACCTCCGCATCCACGCCCTCGCGCAGAAAAAGCTGCCAGTCGAGTCCGTGGCGGGCGAACCAGCCGCGCGCGCCCTGCAGACACAGCCGGGCGGCGCGCAGGTCCCGGACAAGCACGCGTGTCACTTCTTGCCTCCGGACTTGCGGATCGGGTCGACCTTCAGATCGCCCGCCCAGACCACGTTGGGCCCGCGCAGCAGCACCGTGCCGAACACCACCGGAATGGGACGGCCTTCCTCGGCCGTGGGCAGGTCGAACGCATCGAGACCCGCGGCCTTCGGCGGCGCCGTCTTCGGCCGCGGCGCCAGCACATAAGAGATCGCCGTCAGCACAAGGCTGGCGACAATCTGGACGACAAAGTTC
>NZ_JBXWQU010000026.1:0-256439 GCF_059612545.1 Ruegeria sp. SAZD011
AGCGCGGGCACGCCAACCTGGCGGGCCAGCAGGATGTGCTCGCGGGTCTGCGGCATCGGGCCGTCAGCGGCGTTCACCACCAGGATCGCGCCGTCCATCTGCGCCGCACCGGTGATCATGTTCTTCACATAGTCGGCGTGGCCGGGGCAGTCGACGTGGGCGTAGTGACGCGCTTCGGTCTCGTATTCCACGTGGGCGGTCGAGATGGTGATCCCGCGTGCTTTCTCTTCCGGCGCGCCGTCAATCTGGTCATACGCCTTGAAGTCGCCGAAATACTTCGTGATCGCTGCGGTCAGCGTCGTCTTCCCGTGGTCAACGTGGCCGATCGTGCCAATGTTGACGTGCGGTTTATTACGCTCAAACTTTTCCTTTGCCATTGCAAAGCTCCTTTTTTCTCTTGCCGGTACGTGCAGGCACGCACCCTAAGGGTTGACAGGGTGCGTGGTTTCCCACGCACCACCGATTACGCGTATTTCGCCTGGATCTCGTCCGAGATGTTCTGCGGGACCGGATCGTAGTGGTCGAACAGCATGGTGAACTGGGCACGGCCCGACGACATCGAACGCAGGGTGTTGATGTAGCCGAACATGTTGGCCAGCGGCACGAAGGCGTTGATCGCGATCGCGTTGCCACGGCTTTCCTGCCCGGACACCTGACCCCGACGCGACGTCAGGTCACCGATGATGCCACCGGTGTATTCCTCAGGTGTGATCACCTCGACCTTCATGATCGGTTCCAGCAGCTTGGCGCCGGCTTTCTTCATGCCTTCGCGCATACCCATGCGGGCCGCGATTTCGAAGGCCAGAACGCTGGAGTCAACGTCGTGGAACTTACCGTCGATCAGGGCGACCTTGAAGTCGATCACGGGGAAACCGGCCAGCGGACCGCTATCCATGACGGACTTGATGCCCTTTTCCACACCCGGAATGTATTCCTTGGGCACGGCACCGCCGACGATCCGGCTCTCGAAGGAGTAACCTTCGCCCGGCTCGGTCGGGGTGATGACCAGCTTGACCTCGGCGAACTGACCCGAACCACCCGACTGTTTCTTGTGGGTGTAGGTATGCTCGACCTCTTTCGAGATGGTCTCGCGATAAGCCACCTGCGGCGCACCGATGTTGGCCTCGACCTTGAACTCGCGCTTGAGACGGTCCACCAGGATGTCCAGGTGAAGTTCGCCCATGCCCTTCATGATGGTCTGACCCGATTCCAGGTCGGTTTCCACGCGGAAGGACGGGTCTTCGGCGGCCAGACGGGCCAGACCCTGGGACATCTTTTCCTGGTCGCCCTTGGTCTTGGGCTCGACCGCGATCTCGATCACCGGATCGGGGAAGGTCATGGTTTCCAGAACCACCGGATCCTTGGCGTCGCAAAGCGTGTCACCGGTGGTGGTGTCCTTCAGACCCGCCAGCGCGATGATGTCGCCTGCAAAGGCTTCATCGATTTCCTCGCGGTTGTTCGAGTGCATCATCATCATCCGACCAACGCGCTCTTTCTTGCCCTTGGTCGAGTTCAGCATGGTGTCGCCCTTTTTCAGGACGCCCGAGTAAACGCGGGTAAAGGTCAGCGAGCCGACAAACGGGTCGTTCATGATTTTGAACGCCAGGCCCGAGAAGGCCATGTTGTCATCGGCGCGGCGCGCGATGTTCCGCACTTCTTCCTCGTCGCCGGGCTTGAAGCCCATGTAGTCGACAACGTCCAGCGGACTGGGCAGATAGTCGATCACGGCGTTGAGCAGCGGCTGAACACCCTTGTTCTTGAATGCGGAGCCACCCAGAACCGGCACGAAATGCAGCGCCAGCGTGCCCTTGCGCAGCAGTTTGCGCAGGGTCGGCACGTCGGGCTCTTCGCCTTCGAGATAGGCCATCATCGCGTCGTCGTCTTCTTCGACGGCCGCTTCGATCATCTTGCCGCGCCATTCGTCAGCCATGTCCTTCAGGCTGTCGCGGATCGGGGCCTTGACCCAGCTTGCGCCGAGGTCTTCGCCCTGCCACAGCCATTCTTCCATGGTGACCAGGTCAACCAGGCCTTCCAGCTCGTTTTCCGCGCCGATCGGGATACCGACCGGAACCGCGCGGGCGCCGGTGCGATCTTCGATCATGCGCACGCAGTTGAAGAAGTCGGCGCCGATCTTGTCCATCTTGTTGACGAACACCATGCGCGGCACCTTGTAGCGGTCAGCCTGACGCCACACGGTTTCGGTCTGGGGTTCGACACCGGCGTTGGCGTCGAGCACGCAGACAGCACCGTCGAGCACGGCCAGAGAACGCTCGACTTCGATGGTGAAGTCAACGTGGCCGGGGGTGTCGATGATGTTCAGGCGGTGCTTGGGGGTGTCGGCGGTCTGGCCGTCCTCGGTGCGCTCCCAGAAGGTGGTGGTCGCAGCCGAAGTGATGGTGATGCCGCGTTCCTGCTCCTGCTCCATCCAGTCCATGGTGGCGGCGCCGTCATGCACCTCACCAATGTTGTGGGATTTGCCGGTGTAATACAGGATACGTTCCGAGCAGGTCGTTTTGCCTGCGTCGATGTGAGCCATGATACCGAAGTTCCGGTACAGGTTCAGCGGATATTCGCGTGCCATTGGTCTGAGCCTCTAGAATTACCAGCGGTAATGGCTGAAGGCTTTGTTCGCCTCGGCCATCTTGTGGGTGTCTTCGCGCTTCTTCACGGCGGTTCCGCGCGACTGGACAGCGTCCAGCAGCTCGCCGGCGAGGCGTTCTTCCATGGTGTTTTCGTTGCGGTTGCGCGCGGCGGCGATCAGCCAGCGGATGGCCAGCGCTTCGCGGCGCTCGGGGCGCACTTCGACCGGAACCTGATAGGTGGCACCACCCACACGGCGCGAGCGGACCTCGACCGAGGGTTTGATGTTGTCGAGTGCTTCGTGGAACACTTCGACGGGGGCGCGCTTGATCTTGTTCTCAACGCGATCGAAGGCGTTGTAAACGATGCGCTCTGCGACCGACTTCTTGCCGTCGATCATCAGGTTGTTCATGAACTTGGTCAGAACCTTGTCGCCAAATTTGGCGTCGGGCAGGACTTCGCGTTTTTCTGCGGCGTGACGACGGGACATCTCGGCCTCTCCTTCTTATTTGGGACGCTTCGCGCCGTATTTCGAACGACGCTGCTTACGGTCTTTGACGCCCTGGGTATCCAGAACACCGCGCAGGATGTGGTAACGCACGCCGGGAAGGTCTTTTACACGGCCGCCACGGATCAGAACAACCGAGTGCTCTTGCAGGTTGTGGCTTTCACCGGGGATGTAGGAGATCACTTCGTAACCGTTGGTCAGGCGGACCTTGGCAACTTTACGCATTGCCGAGTTCGGTTTCTTCGGAGTGGTGGTGTAGACCCGGGTGCAGACGCCGCGCTTCTGCGGGCACTGTTCCAGGTGCTGGGACTTCGAGCGTTTTACTTTCGGCTGCCGCGGCTTGCGGATCAGCTGTTGGATCGTTGGCATTCCGGTCTTTTCCCCGTTTTGCAACACACATGTCATGCACGCGCGCTGCGTGCGGCTTAGTTTGGCGCACCTGCATCATATGCAAGCGCAAAACCCGCGAACGTTCCCATTCCGAGGCGAACGTCGCGGTTGGTTATCAGAGGATCGGGACAACAAAACTGTCCGGACCTTGACCACGTCTATTTGAAATCGGTCGTGGGGCAACCCACGGTTTCCGAGATAGCGCGCGTAATAGGGGGAGTCGGCCAGAGTGTCAACAGCCCACCCCCGGTTGCCAAGGTCGTGGCAGACTGCCAAACTTGCCCGGCAGTGTCGAGAAGGTTTTGTTTATGGACAGCAGGGACATGCAGGCCATCGGTCTGTGCCGGTTTTCCTATCCCGCGATCGGCGGCTTTCAGGTCGATCATGAGACCACCGAAGAGCGTATCGCCTATCTGTATTCCAACGACCGCCTGGAAGAGCGGTTCCGCCTCTTCGAAACCTCGGCCTTGCCCTGTCTGCGCGAACAGACGGATCAGAATTATGACCTGATCGTCGTCATCGGCGACAGCCTTCCAAAAGAGCACCGCGACCGGCTGCACGATCTGACGGCGGATGTACCGCAGGTGCGGATCGTGACAGAACCACCCCGACCCCAGCGCGAGGTGATGAAAGAAATACTGAACAAGGCCCGCAAGGACCCGACCAAACCCTGCCTGCAATTCCGCCATGACGATGATGACGCGATTTCTGTCGATTTCATCGAACGGTTGCGCCGCACCCTGAACGACTGCGCCGGGCTGGTGGCCGGAAACCGCACCGTCGCGGTCGATTTCAACCGGGGATACCTGGCCGAGATTGACGCCCCGGGCATCGCCGCCACAGAAACGGTCCGGGCGTTGTATGTCGCCGCGCTGGGCATGTACGTGAAAGGTGGTTGCAAGCTGACGATCATGAACTTTGCCCATGAGAAGATCGGACGCTTCATGCCGGTGATCAGCATTTCAGACGCACCAATGTGGGTGCGCAGCCTGAACGACTACAACGACTCGCGTCAGAACAAGGGCAAGCCGGTGTCGCTGGAGCCGTTGAGCGACGAGCAGGCAGCCGATTTTGCCGCCCGCTTCGCGATCCGCGAGGATCACGTCAAACGCGTCTTTTCGGGGGGCTGAGCATGCAGGTTCTGGGTCTTTGCCGGTTCAGCTATCTTGGCCATGGCGGCTTCAAGGTGATGCACGAAACGCTGGACGAACGGCGCGCCTATCTCTATGCGCCTGCCCGGATGGAGGACCGGTTCCGCCAGTTCGAGGCGATCACCCTGCCCTCGGTCGCGAGACAGACCGACCCGGATTTCGAGTTTCTGGTGGTGATCGGCGAATGCTTTCCCGACAGCTACCGGGCCCGGCTGGAGGGTCTGGTGCGGGACGTCCCGCAGGTTCGGATCCGCGCCTATCCACCGCTGCGCCACCGTACCGCCATGGCGCAGGCGCTCGACGATCACCGCCGCGACATCGATGCGCCCTGCCTGCAATTCCGGTTGGATGACGATGACGGCATGGCCCGCGATTTCATCGCCCGCTATCGCGAGGTCGCCGCAGATACCGAAGCGCTCTGGCGCAAACACCCGGCGGTGGCGGTCGATTTCAATACCGGCTACGTGTTTCGCTGTGGCCAACGCGGGATCGAGGTCAGCCCGTTCCAGTTCGCCTACAGCGCCATCGCGCTTGGGGTGATCGTGGCCCCCGGTCATCGTGAGGGCATCATGCATTTCGGTCATCACAAATTATGGACCGTCATGCCCACGATCACGATCCCCGGCGAGGACATGATGCTGCGCGGCCATAACGACTTTAACGATTCCCGCGCCAAGCCGGGTGCCAAACAGTTCCGCTATCAACCCCTTGATGCGGACGAAGAGGCTTATTTCAAGGCCCGCTTCAATATCGACAATGCCCGCGTGCGCGAGATCTTCTCAGCTCCGCCGCCGTGACGCCCGTTCGCGGAACAGGGTAAACAGCCCGGTCGCCACCACCAGCGCCACCCCGGCCATGGTCAGCGGATCGGGCCAGTCGCCAAAGACGAGCCACCCCAGAACCAGCGCCCAGATCAGGCTCGAATAGCGAAACGGCGCGACAAAGCCGACCTCACCGATTCGCATCACCATCACGCTGAACAGATAACCGCCCAGAACCAGCAGCGAGGCCGCCAGCAGCCCCAGGGACAGGTCCGTTCTCAAGGGAATCCAATCCACTGTCAGCGACCCTACGAGCCCGAAGCACATCACCGACACGGCCGTGGCCAGCGTGACCGTCAGCGAAGGCACCTGCGACGACATCCGCCGCGTTACCAGGTCGCGCGCGGTGACGCAGATCACCGCCGCCATCGCATAGATCGCATGAAGCGTGAACCCGTCCGGCCCCGGTCGCACGATCAGCAGCATGCCACAAAAACCAAGTCCGATCGCCAGCATCCGCCGCCATCCAACCTGTTCGCCAAAGAACAGGGCCGCCCCGAGTGTCACGGTCAGCGGCAACATTTGCAGCACCGCCGTCACATTCGCCAGCGGCATGTTCAGCAGCGCGGTAAGAAAGAAGTAGGTGGCGCCGATCTCGGACAGGCAGCGCAATGCCACCAGCATCCTGTCGCGGCGCCCAAACCGCAGGTGGAGCGCCCCCAGATGCCGCGCCATGAAATAGATCCAGACCGCCGACAAACCGCTGCGCAGGACCAGAATCTGGAACAGCGGCATCTCGGCGCCCAGCAGTTTCACAACCGTGTCGTTGCAGGTGAATGCCGCCATGCTCGCCATCATCAGAAGCGCGCCGCGCATATTGGGTGACATAACCTGGCCTCGCCAAATGGAATAGGCCGGTACCGGTCTCCGAGGCCGCGCACTGGCTGCGTTTCATTTCTGGCGAGGCCAGAACGAAATGGCAAGTCGCCACATTTCGGGCCCGCGCCTATTCGCGTCGGCGGCGCCACCATAACCAGAGATGCAGTGAGATACCCGCCAGATAGATCAGGATCACCGCCGCCAGCAACGCTCCGGTTCCCCAAGCGGCCAGCACCAGCAACAGCAGCGGTGTGCCCAGCGTGTTGCCCAGGTTGCCCATCTGCGCCAGCGCCCCATTCGCCAGCGCCCGATCCTGAGCGGTGGCATTGAGCGCCGGGATCGCGGCAAAGCTCGCCCCCTGCACAAGCCCCAATGTCGCAAAGAGCATCACGCACAGAACCGGTGTAGGCACCCCCAGCCAGAAGCCCGACAGAACCAGTGCCGACAGGCCAAAGCCCGCGATCACCACATCGGTCGCAGGCCAGCGTCGCAACAGCGGGGTCACCACCAACAGCGCCACCGCAATACTGGTCAAGGGCATCAGGCCCACGATGGTCGCCCGCAGATTTTCCGGCAATAGCGGCGGCAGGATCGCCACCAGCGAGACGAAGGTCAGCGTATAGAACAGCCAGCCCACAGCTGGCGCGGCAATGCGGGGAGACCCATAGGCCGACAGGTGCCGGGCAAGCAGGTCACGCGGGCGCAGGCTGTTTTCCGCGTCAGCGGCGGTCTCGTCGGAAGGCAGCAGTCTCCAGACCGCAATCGCCAGCATCGCCATCGCGCCCCCGTGGCACAGGAACAGGCCCGCCACCCCATGCGTCTGCGCCCAGGGCAGGCCGATCCAGGCGACCAGCGCAAAGGCGACGCCAAAAAAGGTGCTCCACAGGGTCATGGCAAAGTTGCGCAGCGGCTCGGGGGCAATCTGCGCAATCAGGGTGGGTGCGGCCACTACGATGGCCAGATGGGAAAGCCCCTCGATCATGCGGCTGGCCAGCATCAGTGCAAATGCGGGCTGCGTGGCCTGCCACAGCGACATGAGCGCGCCTAAAGCGAGGCCAGCTACCAGCAAGCGGCGGCAGCCGTAGCGCGCGGTCAGAAGACCCGCCACCATGCCAAAGAGAATACCAAAGACGCTGATCACCGAGAGCAGCCAGCCCTGCCCCGCGCCCGCATCGGAATAGAGTTGCCTGACCAAGTCAAAGGGTACCGCGATCTTGGCAAATTGCCCCGCAGCACCCAGCCCTGCCAGCCAAAGCAGCAGGATCAGGGGCAAGGGGGGCAAGGTCAGTTTCGGGCGCATGATCCCGCGATACCCCGCCAGGGCATCACGCGCCACGTATTAATTATGCGGGCTGTGCGCCTGCGAGCAGAGCCGGACCGGCGTGCCGTCGGAAAGATAGAGCCGCTCCCACAAGAGACCGCCCTCGACCACGGTCAGCGCGTCATAAACCCGGCGGCTGGTATGGAACAGCCGGGGGTTCGGCGTCTGGCTCGCCCACCAGTCCGATCCGTCCAGCGCCGCCTCGGCGGCCTGGATCTCGACCGTGGCATAAGGCCAGAGCGATTGCCCCAGCAACGCTCGCTGTGATTGCCGCCATTGCCGCGCACGGGATGGGGAATAGGCCAGACAGACATGATTGGCCTCATCCACCAGATGCAGGCAGTCCGATGAATGCTCGACCAGTCGACGCAGCACCGCATCGTCGCAGACATCCCGTGTCAACAACTCCAGCGCGCGGCGCCGGGTTGCCCTGTCTGGCAACTGCGTCCCCGCCTCCCAACGCGAAACGGTGGCTTGGCTGGTATCCAGCGCCTCGGCCAGCGCCGCCTGTTTCATCGACCGCGCCCGCCGCAAACGGCGCAACCGGGGGCCAAAGCCGGGCAAATCCCGGAGCATGGGTTCGGGCATGTCACACCTCCTGCGCCGCCCATTCTACGCCAGGTCGCACAAAGAAAAACCCCCGTGCGCGGCACGGGGGTTTTCTCGTTCACATGCGATTGGATCAATCGCGGCTTTCCGGCGTGTCCACCAGCGTGTCGAAATCGTCGTCCACGATATCCGCATCCATGATCGGCGCGGCCAGCGCGGCGGCGGCTTCGGCCTCTTCGCGACGCGCAGCGATGACCACGTTGTCGCGCTGGGTTGCGATGTGACGCATCTGCTGCGTCGCGCCACCGGTCCCTGCCGGGATCAGACGACCGACGATCACGTTCTCCTTGAGGCCGACCAGCTTGTCCTTCTTGCCCTGAACCGAGGCTTCGGTCAGCACGCGGGTGGTCTCCTGGAAGGAGGCCGCCGAGATGAAGGAGCGGGTCTGCAGCGAGGCCTTGGTGATCCCCAGCAGGATCGGCTCGCCCGAGGCCGCACGACCGCCACGGGCGATGGTCTTTTCATTGGCCGCGTCGAATTCCTGCTTGTCGACATGTTCACCCTTGAGCAGCGTGGTGTCACCCGAGTCCGAGATCTCCCACTTCTGCAGCATCTGGCGCACGATGACTTCGATGTGCTTGTCGTTGATCTTCACGCCCTGCAGACGATAGACCTCCTGCACCTCTTTCACCATGTAATTGGCCAGAGCCTCGACGCCCAGGATCGACAGGATGTCGTGCGGGGCCGGGTTGCCGTCCATGATATAGTCACCCTTCTGCACGAAGTCGCCTTCCTGCACCGGGATGTGCTTGCCCTTGGGCACCATGTATTCGACCGGTTCCATGCCTTCGTTCGACGGCTCGATCGAGATGCGACGCTTGTTCTTGTAGTCGCGGCCAAAGCGGACATAGCCGTCGATTTCGGCGATGATCGCGTGATCCTTGGGACGACGGGCCTCGAACAGTTCCGCCACGCGGGGCAGACCCCCGGTGATGTCCTTGGTCTTGGCGCCTTCGCGCGGGATACGGGCGATGACGTCGCCGGCCTCGATGACCTGTCCATCCTCGACCGACAGGATCGCGTCCACCGACATCGGATAGTGAACCGGGTTGCCCGCGTCGTTGCGGACCGGTTCGCCATCGCTGTCCACCAGGATGATCTCGGGCTTGAGATCGCTGCCCTTGGGCGCGGCCCGCCAGTCGATCACGATCTTCTGGGTCATGCCGGTGGCCTCGTCGGTCTCGTCGCGGACAGCGATGCCCGAAACCAGGTCGACATATTTGGCGGTACCGGCCTTCTCGGCAATGATCGGCAGGGTATAGGGATCCCATTCGAACAGCTTGTCGCCGCGCTTGATCTGGGCGCCGTCCTTGACGAACAGCTTGGAACCATAGCCCAGCTTGAAGCTCGCGCGTTCCTCGCCCTGCGCGTCCTTGATCAACAGCTTCATGTTGCGGCCCATGACCAGGCTTTCACCTGCGGCATTGACCAGAAGCTGCGGGTTCTCGAACGCGATGGTGCCGTCCTGGTTGGCTTCCTGGAACGACTGCTGGCCACCCTGGGCCACGCCGCCGATGTGGAAGGTCCGCATTGTCAGCTGGGTGCCCGGTTCACCGATCGACTGCGCCGCGATGATGCCCACGGCCTCGCCCTGGTTCACCATGGTGCCGCGCGCCAGGTCACGACCATAGCACATGGCGCAGACGCCCTCCTCGCTCTCGCAGGTCAGCGGCGAGCGCACGCGGGCGGTCTGAACACCGGCCTCGTGGATGGTATCGGCCATCCGCTCGTCGATCAGCTGACCGGCAGCCACCAGCACTTCTTCGGTGCCCGGACGCAGGATGTCATCGGCCGCGACACGGCCCAGCACGCGCTCGGCCAGCGAGGCGACGACTTCACCGTCGTTGACCGCTGCTTCGGCGGTCACGCCGCGATCGGTGCCGCAGTCATGCTCGCGCACGATGCAGTCTTGCGCCACGTCCACCAGACGGCGGGTCAGGTAACCCGAGTTCGCGGTTTTCAGAGCGGTGTCCGACAGACCCTTACGGGCGCCGTGGGTCGAGTTGAAGTATTCAAGAACGGTCAGACCTTCCTTGAAGTTCGAGATGATCGGCGTCTCGATGATGTCGCCGTTCGGCTTGGCCATCAGGCCGCGCATGCCGCCCAGCTGTTTCATCTGCGTAACCGAGCCACGCGCGCCCGAATGGGCCATCATGTAGACCGAGTTCGGCTCCATCACGGCACCGTTCTCGTCACGCTTGTCCGCCGAGATGGTGGACATCATCGCCTCGGTGACGCGATCGTTACATTTCGACCAGGCATCGACAACCTTGTTGTACTTTTCACCCTGAGTGATCAGGCCGTCCATGTACTGCTGTTCGAAATCCTTCACCTGATCGCGGGTCTCGTCCACGATGCCCCACTTGTCGTCGGGGATCACCATGTCGTCCTTGCCGAAGGAAATCCCGGCCTTGAACGCCTCGCGGAAGCCCATGGTCATGATCTGGTCGCAGAAGATCACCGACTCTTTCTGGCCGCAATAGCGGTAGACGGTGTCGATCACCTGCTGCACCTCTTTCTTGCGCAGCAGACGGTTGACCAGTTCGAACGGGGCCTTGTTGTTCATCGGCAGCAACGCCCCCAGGCGCACACGACCCGGAGTGGTCTCGAAGCGCTTGAGCACCTCGTTGCCCTCGTCGTCGATCTGCGCGATGCGCGCCGTGATCTTGGTGTGCAAATGCACCTCGCCCGCGTCCAGCGCGTGCTGAACCTCGTCGATCGAGCCAAAGATCTTGCCTTCGCCGACCATGCCTTCGCGTTCCAGGGTCAGATAGTAGAGACCCAGGATCATGTCCTGCGAGGGAACGATGATCGGTGCGCCGTTGGCGGGCGACAGAACGTTGTTCGTCGACATCATCAGCACGCGGGCTTCCAACTGGGCCTCAAGGCTCAGCGGGACGTGCACGGCCATCTGGTCACCGTCAAAGTCCGCGTTGAAGGCCGAACAGACAAGCGGATGCAGCTGAATGGCCTTGCCTTCGATCAGGATCGGCTCGAACGCCTGGATGCCCAGACGGTGCAGCGTCGGCGCGCGGTTCAGCAGAACCGGATGCTCGCGGATCACCTCGTCGAGGATGTCCCAGACCTCGGGGCGTTCCTTCTCGACCAGCTTCTTGGCCTGTTTCACGGTGCTGCTGAGGCCCTTGGCCTCGAGCCGCGAATAGATGAAGGGCTTGAACAGTTCCAGGGCCATCTTCTTGGGCAACCCGCACTGGTGCAGCTTGAGTTCAGGGCCGGTCACGATGACCGAACGGCCCGAGAAGTCGACCCGTTTCCCCAGAAGGTTCTGGCGGAAGCGGCCCTGCTTGCCCTTGAGCATGTCAGACAGCGATTTCAGCGGACGCTTGTTGGCACCGGTGATCACGCGGCCACGGCGGCCATTGTCGAACAGGGCATCAACTGATTCCTGCAGCATCCGCTTTTCGTTGCGCACGATGATATCGGGCGCGCGCAGTTCGATCAGACGCTTCAGGCGGTTGTTCCGGTTGATGACGCGACGATAAAGATCGTTCAGGTCCGAGGTCGCAAAGCGGCCTCCGTCCAGCGGCACCAGCGGGCGCAGTTCCGGCGGAATGACCGGGATCACGGTCAGCACCATCCATTCCGGGCGGTTGCCGGATTCCAGGAAGCTCTCGACGACTTTCAGCCGTTTGATGATCTTCTTGGGCTTCAGTTCGCCGGTGGCCTCGGCCAGATCGGCGCGCAGCTGCTCGGCTTCGGCCTCGAGGTCGATCTGGGACAGCATCTCGCGGATCGCCTCGGCGCCGATATTGGCGGTGAAGGCGTCCATGCCATACTGGTCCTGGGCGTCCATGAACTCTTCTTCGGTCATCAGCTGACCGTAGGTGAGATCGGTCAGGCCCGGCTCGGTGACCACGTAGTTTTCAAAATAGAGGATGCGTTCCAGATCGCGCAGCGTCATGTCCAGCATCAGGCCGATGCGGCTGGGCAGCGATTTCAGGAACCAGATATGCGCGACGGGCGCGGCCAGTTCGATATGGCCCATGCGCTCGCGGCGCACCTTTTGCAGCGTCACCTCGACACCGCATTTCTCGCAGACGACGCCGCGATACTTCATGCGCTTGTACTTGCCGCACAGGCATTCGTAATCCTTGATCGGGCCAAAGATACGGGCGCAGAACAGGCCGTCACGCTCAGGCTTGAACGTGCGATAGTTGATGGTCTCGGGCTTCTTGATCTCGCCATAGGACCACGACAGGATCCGCTCGGGCGATGCCAGAGAGACCTTGATCTCGTCAAACACCTTGGGCGGTGTCAGCGGATTGAACGGGTTGTTGGTCAGTTCCTGGTTCATTTGTGTACCTCAAATTCGTGCGGATGATGGGGGGAGGCCCCACATTTTTCGACGAAAAATGTGGGGTCGAGAATTTTCGACGAAAATTCTCAGTCCTCCACCTCCGCATCCAGGAGTTCCATGTTCAGGCCGAGGCCGCGGACTTCTTTCACCAGAACGTTGAAGCTCTCGGGAATGCCCGCCTCGAAATTGTCCTCGCCCTTGACGATGCTCTCGTAGACCTTGGTCCGGCCAGCCACGTCGTCCGACTTCACCGTCAGCATTTCCTGCAGGGTGTAGGCGGCGCCATAGGCTTCCAGAGCCCAGACCTCCATCTCCCCGAAACGCTGACCGCCGAACTGCGCCTTGCCGCCCAGCGGCTGCTGGGTCACCAGGCTGTAGGGGCCGGTGGAACGTGCGTGGATCTTGTCGTCGACCAGGTGGTGCAGCTTGAGCAGATACTTGATGCCCACGGTTACGGGGCGCGCGAACTGCTCGCCCGTGCGACCGTCGAACAGGACAGACTGACCCGAAGTATCGAAACCGGCACGTGCCAGCGCGTCGTTCACATCCGCCTCTTTTGCACCGTCAAAGACGGGCGTTGCGATCGGCACGCCACGGGTAACGTTGCCTGCGGCCTCGACCAGCGTGTCCTCATCCATGCCCGAGATGCCCTCGGCATAGACATCCTCGCCATAGGCGTGCTTCATCGCGTCCCGCACCGGGGTCAGGTCGCCCGAGCGGCGGTATTCTTGCAGCGCCTCGTCCACATTCAGGCCCAGACCGCGCGCGGCCCAGCCCATATGGGTTTCAAGGATCTGACCGACGTTCATCCGCGACGGCACACCCAGCGGGTTGAGGCAGAAATCGACCGGGGTACCATCCGCGAGGAACGGCATGTCCTCCATCGGCACCACTTTCGAAATCACACCCTTGTTGCCGTGACGGCCGGCCATCTTGTCACCCGGCTGCAGCTTGCGCTTCACCGCGATGAACACCTTGACCATCTTCATCACGCCCGGGGGCAGATCGTCGCCGCGACGCACCTTTTCTACCTTGTCTTCGAAACGGGCATCCAGGGCGCGCTTTTGCAGTTCGTACTGCTCGTTCAGCGCCTCGACGATCTGGGCATCCTGCTCACCTTCCAGCGCCAGCATCCACCACTGACCGCGGGTCAGGGTTTCCAGCAGCTCTTCGGTGATCTCGGACCCGGCCTTGACACCCTTGGGGCCCTTGACCGCAACCTTGCCCAGGATCAGCGACTTCAGACGCGCATAGATGTTGCGGTCGAGGATCGCCAACTCGTCGTCCCGGTCACGGGCCAGACGCTCGACTTCCTCGCGCTCGATCTGCAGCGCACGCTCGTCCTTGTCGACGCCGTGGCGGTTGAACACGCGCACCTCGACCACGGTGCCGTAATCGCCCGGCTTGACGCGCAGCGAGGTGTCGCGCACATCGCTGGCCTTTTCGCCGAAGATGGCGCGCAGCAGCTTCTCTTCCGGGGTCATCGGGCTTTCGCCCTTGGGCGTGATCTTGCCCACCAGAATGTCGCCCGGCTGCACCTCGGCACCGATATAGACGATACCCGCCTCGTCGAGGTTGCGCAGCGCTTCCTCGCCGACGTTCGGGATGTCGCGGGTGATCTCTTCCGGCCCCAGCTTGGTGTCGCGGGCGGCAACTTCGAATTCCTCGATATGGATCGAGGTAAAGACGTCGTCACGCGCGATGCGTTCCGAGATCAGGATCGAGTCCTCGTAGTTGTAGCCGTTCCACGGCATGAAGGCGACGACCACGTTCTTGCCCAGAGCCAGTTCGCCCATGTCGGTCGACGGACCGTCGGCGATAACCTCGCCCTTGGAGACCTGCTGACCCACCTTCACCAGCGGACGCTGGTTGATACAGGTGTTCTGGTTCGAGCGCTGGAACTTGCGCATGCGGTAGATGTCGACGCCCGCATCGCCCAGTTCCAGATCCTCGGTGGCGCGGATCACGATCCGCTGCGCGTCGATCTGGTCGATGATGCCGGCACGCTTGGCCTGAATGGCCGCGCCCGAGTCGATGGCGACCTTTTCCTCGATCCCGGTACCGACCAGCGGCGCTTCGGCCCGCAGAAGCGGAACCGCCTGACGCTGCATGTTCGAGCCCATCAGAGCGCGGTTGGCGTCGTCGTTTTCGAGGAACGGAATGAGCGAGGCAGCGACCGAAACCAGCTGTTTCGGCGACACGTCGATGAGGTCGACACTTTCCATCGGGGCCAGCGTATAGTCGCCCGCCTGACGGGTGTTGACCAGCTCGTTCACGAACTTGCCATTCTCGTCCAGGGTCGCATTGGCCTGTGCCACGGTGTGGCGCATTTCCTCGGTCGCGGACATATAGTGCACCTCATCGGTGACCTGCCCGTCCTTGACGACGCGGTAGGGGGTCTCGATGAAGCCGTATTTGTTCACACGGGCAAAGGTGGCCAGCGAGTTGATCAGACCGATGTTCGGACCTTCGGGCGTTTCAATGGGGCACATCCGGCCATAGTGGGTCGGGTGCACGTCGCGCACCTCGAAACCGGCACGCTCGCGGGTCAGACCGCCCGGCCCAAGCGCCGACAGGCGGCGTTTGTGGGTCACTTCGGACAGCGGGTTGGTCTGGTCCATGAACTGGCTGAGCTGCGAGGAGCCGAAGAACTCGCGCACGGCGGCAGCCGCGGGCTTGGCGTTGATCAGGTCCTGCGGCATCACGGTGTCGATCTCGACCGAGGACATGCGCTCCTTGATCGCGCGCTCCATCCGCAGCAGACCAACGCGATACTGGTTCTCCATCAGTTCGCCGACCGAACGCACCCGGCGGTTGCCAAGGTGGTCGATATCGTCGATGTCACCCTTGCCGTCGCGCAGTTCGACCAGCGCCTTGATGCAGGCGATGATGTCTTCGCGGCGCAGGGTGCGCTGGGTATCGGCGGCATCCAGATCGAGACGCATGTTCATCTTGACCCGGCCCACGGCAGAGAGATCATAACGCTCGCTGTCAAAGAACAGGGTGTCGAACAGGGCCGATGCGGCCTCGACGGTGGGCGGCTCGCCCGGGCGCATGACACGGTAGATGTCCATGAGCGCGGTTTCCCGGTTCATGTTCTTGTCCTGCGCCATGGTGTTGCGGATGTAGGGGCCGACATTGATGTTGTCGATATCCAGCACCGGGATGTCGGTGACGCCGTTGTCGATCAGCTCCTTGACGGTGCCGCCGATCAGGTCGCCATCCTTGTCGTATTCCAGTGTCAGCTCGTCACCGGCCTCGACATAGATCGCGCCGGTTTCCTCGTTGATGATGTCCTTGGCCGCGAACTTGCCGACGATATGGTCGAACGGGACCAACAGGTCGGTCACGCTGCCTTCTTCGATCAGCTTCTTCACCGCGCGCGGGGTGACCTTCTTGCCGGCTTCGGCGATCACTTCGCCCGAGGCGGCGTCGATCAGGTCATAGGTCGGACGGGTGCCGCGCACACGCTCGGGGAAGAACGGAGTGACCCAACCGCGCTTCTTCTCCAGACGATAGGAGACGGTCTTGAAATAGGCATCCATGATGCCTTCCTGATCCAGGCCCAGCGCATAGAGCAGGGTCGTCACCGGCAGTTTGCGGCGACGGTCGATACGGGCAAAGACGATGTCCTTGGCGTCGAATTCGAAATCCAGCCACGAGCCGCGATACGGGATGATGCGGCAGGCAAAGAGAAGCTTGCCCGAAGAGTGGGTCTTGCCCTTGTCATGGTCGAAGAACACACCGGGCGAGCGGTGCATCTGGGACACGATCACACGCTCGGTGCCGTTGACGATGAAGGTGCCGTTGGGTGTCATCAGGGGCATGTCGCCCATGAACACGTCCTGCTCCTTGATGTCCTTGACGGATTTGGCACCGGTGTCCTCGTCCACATCGAACACGATCAGACGCAGCGTGACCTTCAGCGGGGCGCTGTAGGTCATGTCGCGCTGCATGCACTCCTCGACATCGTATTTCGGCTTTTCCAGCTCGTATTTCACGAATTCCAGTACGCTGGTTTCGTTGAAATCCTTGATCGGAAAGACCGACTGGAACACGCCCATGATGCCTTCGCCATCCAGCGGCTGAGGCGCGTCGCCGGAGTTCAGGAACAGGTCGTAGGAGGATTTCTGGACCTCGATGAGGTTCGGCATCTCCAGCACTTCGCGGATTTTGCCGTAATATTTGCGAAGACGTTTCTGGCCAAGGAACGTTTGAGCCATGTCAGATGTCACCTTTCAGTTTCTCACCGGTCAAGGGCACCGCCGGGCCCCGGTGCCTTGACCATTCGAGACGGAGCGTTTCGGATCAATTCATGGCCACCGTCCCGAGTGGCGGCCTCCCGATCCGTGAACCGCGCCTTAGAAAACACCCCGCCGAAGGGGTCCTTTCTAAGACAGGTTCGGCTGGACCCGGATTTCCCGGGTCCAGCCTCGTAGTTTCGGAGCGCAACCGGAATTTTGCAAAAATTCCGGCCCGTTTTCCGTGTCGGAAAACGGCTCCTGACCGATCGGCCTTAGGCCAGCTCGACCTCGGCGCCAGCTGCTTCCAGCTTTGCCTTGATCTCTTCGGCTTCTGCCTTGGCAATGCCTTCTTTGATCTTGCCGCCGGCTTCGACCAGGTCCTTGGCTTCTTTCAGGCCCAGACCGGTGATGCCGCGAACTTCCTTGATCACGTTGATCTTCGAAGCGCCGGCGTTCTTCAGAACGACGTCGAATTCGGTCTTTTCTTCTTCGGCCGCTGCGCCGGCGTCGCCGCCTGCCGCTGCAACCATCACGGCGCCGCCAGCTGCGGGCTCGATGCCGTATTCATCCTTCAGGATGGTTTTCAGTTCCTGTGCTTCCAGCAGGGTCAGACCCACGATGCTTTCTGCGAGTGCTTTCAGATCAGCCATTTTATCAGCTCTTTCCGTTTACAGTGTGTGTTCCAACGTCAGGGCACATGCCCCACGCAGATCATTCAGTGCCAACCGCTTACGCAGCTTCCGCCTTCTCGATGATGGTGGAAAGGATGCCAGCGATATTGCTTGCAGGTGCGCCAATCGCGCCAGCGATGTTCGAAGCAGGTGCGCCGATGCAGGACACGATCTGAGCGATGAGCTCTTCACGCGACGGCATTTTCGACACGGCTTCGACGCCGGCACGGTCCAGAGCGTTCTCGCCCATTGCACCGCCGAGGATCTCAAATTTCTTGTTATCCTTGGCGAAGCCCTCGGCCACCTTGGCTGCTGCCACGGGGTCCTCGGAATAGGTCAGAACGGTCATACCCGTCAGCAGGTCGGCCATGCTTGCACACGGCTTACCCTCCAGGGCGATTTTGGCGAGCCTGTTCTTGGCAACACGCACAGACCCACCCGCTTCGCGTGCACGCGCGCGCAGGTCCTGCATCTCGGCAACTGTCAGACCGGCGTAGTGAGCAACCACCACGACGCCAGAGCTTTCGAAGATCTGGCCGAGTTCCTCGACCACTTTCTCTTTCTGGGCTCTATCCACAGTTCTCTCCAAATTTGGGATGGTGAACATCCCGGCTCATATTTGCCGGGCTCGCACCCGGCGTTCATGTCCGTTTTACGGGGTGGAGCCAAATAATCGCCCGAGGGTCGAGCCCCCGATCTCTTTGGTCTTTACCCGTCTCAGGCAGGAAATTAAGGCCACGGATGCGGCCACCCACCGTCTTGGACGAAACAAAATAAAGCGCACGACGAATCGCACGCTTTACTTCGCATCTCTCCTTAGGCCAGAGCGGCGGGGTTTCCAAGGGGTAAAACGACCGATCGCGGGCTCACCCGGCGGGGAACCGCGCACCAAAGATCTGCGCCGCGACCCCATCCACATCGATCGACAGTTCCAGGCAAGCCCCCTCGGCCCGCAACCGGTCGAGCCGCACCGGGTCCACTCCGTGCAGGTCGCCATGCAAGGCGCGCAGGCGTGTCTCGACATCGGGTTCCTCCAACAGCGCGCGGATCCGTTCGGTCAGAGGCACCGTGAACCCGCTCGACACAAGGCGCCAGTCAAGCTTGGCCCGCCAGACTTCGTAGTCGAGCCCGATATGATGTAGCAGCGCCGCCGCCCCACCGCGCACCGGCACAAAAGTTTCGGCCAACTCGCCGCCGCCCTGACGTTGCGCCCAGTGCTGGCGCAGGAACACGTTCTTTAACCCGCAACGAATGAAAGATTTGCCTTGTGGATGCCCAATCAGCCCCTTGCGGCGCGGTCCGAACAGCGCCGCGCTGTCGCCGTAGACACGGCGCGCGGCGTCGCGCTCCATCGGCAGGCGATAGATCTGGCCCGCCACGCCATCAGGACCTGCCACGATCTCGGCCGTTTCGACACGGATCGCCTCGACTTGGGTTGGCTGTTCCGCAAGAAAGGCAGCAATCCCGCCATCCGACACCCACATGAACTCGTCGGCATCGACATTCAGCAACCACCCCTCGGTCTGCCGCCTGTAAGCCCAGGTCAGCGCCGCATTCTGTCGCTTGGTAAACCGGGTTTCCGGCGTCAACCCCAGATCGGCCCAGAACTCGGGCGTACACGCGACGCAGTCGATGCGCGGATGCGTGCTCAGAACCGGTATCGCGGGGTCATGCGGATTATCGAACAGCAAGGTAAGCCCCTCGGCCCCGGCTTCGAGATACCAGGCCGCGAAGCGAAGCGTATCGGGCAAAGGTTCGTTGAGAATGGCACCAACGCGCCAAGGCGCCGTCATCCCGCGTTCCGATCGTTCATCACTGCCTGCCTCATTGATATGCTGCTCTTTTCCGCCGCGTAGCCTATACCGCGCGCCCGCAGCAAGTCAAAGCGGGCCTGGCGCGCGTTGACCCCGGCAAAGGCCGTTGCTAGCATCCCGCCATGCGACGGGCAGCCCCGCCCAAGACCGTGCAACTCAAAGGACGGAGGCCGATGACCGAAGCAAACGGTTTCTCACTTCTGACCTTTGTCCTGCAACCGGCGCATTGCACTATCCTGCGCGACTGGATGGTTTTTTTCGACCAGCCGCCGGATCGCCTTGTCGTACATGTCGGCCAGGACCCGGCCATCGCCAAGGATTTGACCGACCTCGCAGGCGCGTTTGGCGCCGAATTGGTGATTGCGGGCCAAACCGATCCCGCCGAGACGACCGAGAACGAAACCGGCCTCTTGTGGCAGCAATTCGATCTGATCGGCGACGATCTGGCCTGTATCGTACGGCTTGATACCCTGCCCTATCGCCAGTCCAATCTGCCCTGGCAGGCCGAGGCGATGGAAGCGATGGCCCAACACGATGCCCTCTTCCTGACAGGCTCGACCCTGCCGTTTCGCGCGGATACGCCCCTGCCCGGCACAGACCTGATGCGCACGCAGCGGTTCAGCAACTGTTTCGCGATCCTGCCCGCGAACGTGTGGCGCGAGGCGCAGCGGGCTCAGCAAAGCGATGCCGATACCTTTGGCCGGTTTGGCTCCGAAGCGGCGGTGGAACTCTACTGCTCGGAAACCGGGGCCTTTGGTCTGCGCTTGATCAATCGTCCCGAATTGCGTGTGTTTCATTGCCAGGAATGGGGACCGCGCATGGAACTGGTGCGCGCAGCCTTTCAGGCAGGCCGGGGCATCGCCCCCTTTCTGAAGGGGTATCAGGATGATTTCATGGGCGCCCGGGCTCGTTTCTACATGGAGAAACGCCCCCCCCTGCATCGGCGCGCGCGCATCCTGCTGGGGCGGTGGAAACGCAGCTTGCTGGGGCGGGCGGGCTGAACCGGAAAAAGAAAACCCGGCACTGCGAGAAACAGGCCGGGTTCCCTTGTCTGTATCTGGCGGCTAGAACCGCCAGTCTGACCGCTTAGTTGCCCGAGGCGCTCGCCACGTCAACCGACACGCCCGGACCCATGGTCGAGCTGATCGCGATCTTTTTCAGGTAGGTGCCCTTGGCACCTGCCGGCTTGGCCTTGGCCACTGCATCCACAAAGGCGCGGACGTTTTCGACCAGCTTGGCCTCGTCGAACGACACCTTGCCGACACCGGCATGGATGACGCCGGCTTTTTCGACCTTGAACTGAACTTCACCGCCCTTGGCGTTCTGCACGGCCTGGGCGACATCCATGGTCACGGTTCCGACCTTGGGGTTCGGCATCAGGTTGCGCGGGCCCAGGATTTTACCCAGACGACCGACAACCGGCATCATGTCCGGGGTCGCGATGCAGCGGTCGAACTCGATCTTGCCGGACTGGATGGTTTCCATCAGGTCCTCGGCACCGACGATATCCGCGCCTGCGGCTTGGGCTTCTTCAGCCTTGGGGCCACGGGCGAACACGGCGACGCGCACGGTCTTGCCGGTGCCGTTGGGCAGGCCGACAACGCCGCGGACCATCTGGTCGGCGTGACGCGGGTCAACACCCAGGTTCATCGCGATCTCGACGGTCTCGTCGAACTTGGCCGAGGCGGCCGACTTGACCAGCGCAACGGCTTCTTCGACCGACAGTTCTTCCTTGCCGGCAAAGGCCTCGCGGGCAGCGCGGGTGCGTTTTCCAAGCTTTGCCATCTTACTTCACCTCGATGCCCATGGACCGGGCAGAGCCCAGGATGATCTGCATTGCGCCGTCGATATCGTTGGCGTTCAGATCCTTCATCTTCGCTTCGGCGATCTCGCGGACCTGGGCAACGGTGACGGTGCCGGCGGTCGCGCGCGAGGGGGTCTTGGAACCCGACTGGATCTTGGCGGCTTTCTTCAGGAAATAGGACGCGGGCGGCGTCTTGATGTCCATGGTAAAGGACTTGTCCTGATAATAGGAAATCACGGTCGGGCAGGGTGCGCCCACTTCCATGTCTGCGGTCTTGGCGTTGAACGCCTTGCAGAATTCCATGATGTTGATGCCGCGCTGACCCAGCGCCGGTCCAACTGGCGGCGACGGGTTCGCCTTGCCTGCGGGCACCTGAAGCTTCAGCGTGCCGATCAGTTTCTTGGCCATTGGCCTTCTCCTTTTCAACTCCACCGGAACGCGATCCGGCAGATGCTATTGATGTGGTCCGACATCCGGGGCGCGCCCCCTCCGTCTCCCACGGGATTCGCCGCCCAAGGGCGGCATCGGGTGCCGATAGACCGGATCGCCCGGCAATGCAAGGGCCGCGCGCGGTAAAGGTCCAAGGCGCCGATGGTTTGAAGGGCAGCGCAGCCTTGCCGCGATCAGCCCTGTTTCGAAACCTGGGTAAAGTCGAGCTCGACCGGGGTTTCGCGACCGAAGATCGACACCGAGACCCGCAGTTTCTGGCTGTCGTCATCGACGCCCTCGACCATGCCGTCAAAGCCTTCGAACGGGCCGTCATTGACCTTGACGCGCTCGCCGATCTCGAACGAGATCAGGGTGCGCGGCGCCTCTTCGCCTTCCTGCACGCGGTTGAGGATCTGGTTGACCTCGGCATCGCGCATCGGCATCGGGCGGCCCTGCGGCCCCAGGAAACCGGTGACCCGGTTGATCGTGTTGATCAGGTGATAGCCCTGGTCGGACATTTCCATGTGCACCAGCACATAGCCGGGCATGAACCGGCGCTCGGTCGAGACCTTCTTGCCGCGGCGCACCTCGATGACCTCTTCGGTCGGCACCAGCACCTCGTCGATCTGATCTTCAAGCCCGTGTTCGGCGACCGAGGCGCGGATCGTCTCGGCGACCTTCTTTTCGAAGTTCGAAAGCACGCTGACCGAATACCACCGTTTCGCCATGACCCTGTCGTCCTCGTCTTCTGGCCGGTTCGCGGGCGCGTCCCGGAGCATTTCTGAATTGTGGCCACCCATTGAGCGGCCCGCCGGAACAAAAAGCGGCGCGCAGCTCGAATCGCCGCACGCCCGTCCCGAAGGTACTGCGTGACCTAGCCCCTGATCCGGCGATGTGCAAGGCCGGATTGCGCCGCGACGCGGGCCTTGGTCAGTTGAACATGCCCAGCAGAAGCTGCAAGCCGCCCCGGATCGACAGGTCGACCAGCGCGAAGAAAACAGCCGTCAACGCCGCCATGATGAACACCATCACCGTGGTCAGCAGCACCTCGCGGCGGGTCGGCCAGACGACCTTGGACACTTCGGCGCGGACCTGCTGGATGAACTGGATCGGGTTGATGGTGGCCATATGCCTGACTTCTCTCTGCTTGCGGACTATCGGCACATAGCCGGAGCAGGCCGCGAATTCAAGGCCGGTTCGGCGTCGCCTGGGGCGGGGACAGATAGTCGGCGTCGCTCACCTTCTCCAGCCAGTTGGCGACCTGGCCGTCCTCGGCCTCCTGAATGGCCAGATGCACTATGCCGGTTTCCGGGCCCGCGCCGTGCCAGTGTTCCTCGCCGGGCGGGATCCAGACCGTATCGCCCGCGCGGATCACGCGCGGGGCGGCCTCGCGCAGGCCGACCAGACCGGTGCCGGACAGCACATACAACGTCTGGCCCAGCGGATGAGTATGCCATGCAGTACGCGCACCCGGTTCGAACCCGACCCGCAGCGCCCGCACCCGCGCGGGCGCCGGCGCCTCGATCACCGGATCCTGCCAGACGGTACCGGTGAACCAATCCGACCGCGCTTTGCGCGTCGGGCGACTGCCATTCTCATAGATATCCATCTTATCCCTCCCCTTCGGTTCCAACTCTGGCGCAAGGCGCGGCGGGGTCAAGGCTTGGGCTTGTCGTCCCAGTCCCCCGACAGGATGCGGCGCGCGTCGCCCTCGGGGTCGTCATACTGGTCGGACCGAACCGTATAGACAAAAGCCAGCAGGCCCACCGCCCCCAGGATCAGCGATATCGGGATCAGGATCGTCAGGACTTCCATCAACTCACCTCAGGCGCAGGGCATTCAGGGACACGGTAATCGACGAGGTCGACATCGCCAAGGCCGCGATCAGCGGCGAGCAGAGACCAACAACCGCCAGCGGCACCGCGATCACGTTATAGACAGTGGCGATGCGGAAGTTTTCGCGGATACGTCTGGTCGCGCGGACGGCTGTCTCGCAGGCCCCCGCAATCGGGGACAGGTCGGTGCCCAGCAGCACGATATCAGACGCCACGCGCGCCGCGTCCAGCGCCGAGGCCGGCGAGATCGACACATGGGAGGCGGCCAGAGCGGCGGTATCGTTCAGCCCGTCGCCCACCATCAGCACCCGCTTGCCCGCGTCGGCCAATGCCTGCACCCGATCGGCCTTGTCCTTCGGCAGGGCCTCTGCCATCCAGGTCTCGATCCCCAGACGGCGGGCCAGCGTCTCGACCGCGCCGGTGGTATCGCCCGAAATCAGCAGAACCTCCTTGCCCGCGGCCTTGAGGCCCGAGACGGTTTCCTCGGCCCCCGGGCGTAGCGCGTCGGAGAACAGAAAGACCACCGGCGCCCGGTCGCCGACCGCCAGCCAGGCCGAGGTCTGCGCGGCCTGTTCAGCGCCCACCCAGGCGGCACGGCCCAGCCGCACCCGTTGCCCCTGCCAGACACCTTCGGTGCCGAAGCCCGGCACCTCGGTCACATCGTCGATCCGGGCCGGATGCAGCCCCGCAGCCCGCGCCGCGCGGGTGATCGCAACGGAAAGCGGATGCGAGGACGCTTCGGCCAGGGCCAGCGCGACCTCCATGTCGGAACGGCGGTGATCGCCCAGATTGGTCAGTTCGGGTGTGCCCGCCGTCAGCGTGCCGGTCTTGTCGAACACCACCGTGTCCACTTCGGCCAGACGTTCCAGCGCGGTGGCATGCTTGATCAGCATACCCCGCTTGAAAAGCCGCCCCGAAGCGGCCGTGGTCACCGCCGGCACCGCAAGGCCCAGCGCACAGGGGCAGGTGATGATCAGCACGGCGGCGGCGATGTTGAGCGCGGTACGCACATCCCAGCTGTAGAGATACCAGCCGACAAAACTGAGCGCCGAGAGGATATGTACCCCCGGCGCATAGAGTTTCGCGGCGCTGTCGGCCAGTGAGGTATAGCGCGAGCGCCCGCTTTCGGCGATGGCCACCAGATCGGTCATTCGGTGCAGCGAGGTATCCTGCCCCACCGCGCTGGCGCGGATCACCAGCGGACCGGTCAGGTTGACCTCGCCCGCGCTGACGACAAGCCCCGGTTCGGCAAAGACCGGCAGCGTCTCGCCGGTGAGCAGCGAGCGGTCCAGTTCCGAACGCCCCTCGACAATCTCGCCATCGACGGGCATCCGCCCGCCGGGGCGCACTAGGATCAGGTCGCCCACCGCCAGTTGCGCAACGGCGACCTCGGTTTCGACCCCGTCTTGCAGCCGGATCGCGCGCGGCACCTCCAGCGCGGCCAGTTCCTCGGCCGCAGACCGGGCCACGGCGCGGGTACGGTAGTCCAGATAGCGACCTGCAAGCAGGAAAAAGGTCAGCGTCAACGCCGCATCGAAATAGGCATGCTCGCCGCTCAGCGAGGTTTCCCAAAGCGAGGTGACCAGCGCCAAAACGATGGCCAACACGATGGGTACATCCATGTTGAGCCGCTTTGCCTTGAGCGCCCCCCAGGCGCTGACAAAGAAAGGCTGGCCGGAAAAGGCGATGGCGGGCATCGCGATGGCGGCGGAGATCCAGTGGAACATGTCCCGCGTCGCGTCCGAGGCACCGGACCACACCGAGACCGACAGCAGCATCACGTTCATCGAGGCAAAGCCCGCCACCGCCAGCCGCATCAGCAGGTCGCGCCCCGCCCGGTCGGTGCGGGTGGCGTTGAGCGTGCCGGGATCCAGCTCGTGCGCCTCGTATCCGACACGCTCCAGCACCGGGATCAGATCGGCGGCGCGCAGCTCGGGCCCGGCCTTGATCAGGGCCCGTTTCAGCGTCAGGTTCACCCGCGCATCCTCGACCCCCGGATGCGCCTGCAAGGCGCGCTCGACCGTCGAGATACAGGCCGAACAGTGGATGCCCGGCAAAGACAGCGCGATCTGCGCATCCTCGGGCACCGGGCGGGCCGGCTGGGCCGGGACCGCAACACAGGCCGGACAGGCCGCGGGCGAGGGGCGAAGTTGCGCCGTCATCGGGTCAACCCTTCACATGCAAAACGACGCGTTGGATAAATTCGGTGCCGTCCTCGGCCCGCGCCACCATGCGGATGTTCCAATTGCCATCACCCAGTTCCGCCTTGGCCACATAGGCCGTGCCGTCAAAGGCGAAATCGGGCGCGAAATCCTCTTGCACATGGGTGGCGCGACCCAACACCGCCTTCAGTTCGGAAACCTCGACCGGCTTGCCCGCCTGATCGGTGATCGACAGGACCACCAGGCCACCGGTCGCATCGGCGCGCACATGCCAGCCCAGCGCCTCTTGTGCGTCGCGGCGGGTGTCGAATTCCTGGCTGGCGACATAGGAGTTCTTAACCTCCAGACCCGGAAAGGTCTTGATCGCGCTATAAGCCAGCAGGATGTTCACCCCGATGATGATACCGAATGCGCCGACAAAGACCATGGCCGCATGTTTGCCGGTGAAGGTGCGCTCAGCCATCTTCAGTTTCCCCGTCCGTTGAATGTCGTGTCCTTATAGGCGCGCTCGCCGTTGCTCTGATCCTCGACCCAGATACGGACATCTGTGCTGGCCGCTTGCGATGGGGCCGCGTCCTTGGGTGTCACGATATAGACCCGCTGCAAAAAGGCGGTATCGGCAGGAACGGCGACCTTGTTATCGGGCAGGCCCTCGAGCTCGATCCGCATCGCCGGATCGCCGACCACGGACAGCTGGAACGGGCGTTCCTCACCATGCTTGTTGCGCAGTCGCACGTCATAGGTGTTGCGGATCGACCCGTCCGAAAGGGTAACAAAGGTCGGGTTGCGAACCGGGGCCACCGTCAGGTCGATGTCGGACCGGATGAACAGCGCGAACAGCAACGCGAAACCGACCAGCGACCACAGGCTGGTATACATGATGGTGCGCGGCCGCAGGATATGTTTCCAGATGTTCTTGGGCGGGTGACCGGCACGTTCGGCCTCTTCGTCCTTGAGCGCCATATAGTCGATCAGTCCGCGCGGCTTGCCGATCTTCTCCATCATGTCGTCACAAGCGTCGATACACAGCGCGCAGGTGATGCATTCCAGCTGCTGGCCATCTCGGATGTCGATCCCGACCGGGCAGACATTGACGCAGGCCATGCAGTCGATGCAATCGCCCAGTTCCGAATCCTCGGTGCGCTTGCCCTTGCCGCGCGGCTCGCCCCGCCATTCGCGGTAGCCCACAACCAGCGTATCCTCGTCCATCATCGCGGCCTGAATACGCGGCCAGGGGCAGGCGTAGATACAGATTTGCTCGCGCGCAAAACCACCGAAAAAGAAGGTGGTAAAGGTCAGCACGGCCATCGTCGTATAGGCGATGGGGTGGGCATTGCCGGTCACCAGATCACGCAGCAGCGTCGGCGCATCCGCGAAATAGAACACCCACGCCCCGCCGGTGGCGAGACCGATCAACAACCAGGCGGTCCATTTGGTGATCCTGAGCCGCGCCTTGCGGAAATCGAGCTTTTCCTGGCGGTGCAGGCGCAGACGGGCGTTGCGGTCGCCCTCGATCCAGCGTTCGACGAGAATGAAGAGGTCGGTCCACACTGTTTGCGGACAGGCATAACCGCACCAGACCCGGCCCAGCGCCGAAGTGAACAGGAACAGGCCAAGCCCCGCCATGATCAGCAGACCCGCGACAAAGTAGAATTCGTGCGGCCAGATCTCGATCCAGAAGAAGTAAAAGCGCCGGTTGGCCATATCCAGCAAAACCGCCTGATCCGGCAGGCTGGGCCCACGATCCCAGCGAATCCAGGGTGTCAGATAGTAAATCCCCAGCGTCACCGCCATGATGAACCATTTGAGATTGCGGAACGTGCCCGATACGCGCCGCGGGAATATGGGCTCTCGGGCAGCGTAAAGGCTGGGTTCTGGGGTCGACTCGCTCACGGACTCACTCCGGTTTTGGCTATTCTACAGCGCGACTTCTTCCAGATGCGCGCGCGACAGACTTTGACATGGGTCAAAAAGCGTATCTGTGGCGCAGCTTTTGATGCTGCAATTGCATCGGGCGTTACGTCGCACGCGGCCAAAACGACCGAAAACATTGTACAAATAGCGCATCCATTCGCTGAGCATCACGAAATAGTGATTACATCCCAAGCCATTAACTGTTCCGCGCCCCTGTCACAAAAAAGATCCGCCGACCGGATTGGTCGGCGGATGCTTTGTCATTATGACTAAAGGCGCCGGCTGTTCAGGAAACGCGCGAACAGATCGAACAGCCGACGCCACCCTCCGGGCCGCGATAGCAGCCCGGAGGTATCCTTATGCTACTCGCCACCACCCAACTGGTGGACATAGACCGAAACCGCGCGGATCTGCGCTTCGGTCAGGCGGCTGTCCCACGGAGGCATCACGCCAAAGCGGGCGTTGTTCACCGACTCTGCGATCGCAGCGTAATCGCCACCATAGAGCCAGATGGCATCCGCCAGGTTGGGGGCACCCTGCGCGCGGTCGCCAGTGGCGTCCTCGGCATGGCAGGACGAGCAGTTGTCCTCGAAGACCACTGCACCGGCCGCCACCTGAGAGGCATCCTGCGGCTCACCCGACAGTGACATCACGAAATTGACCACCTGGTCGATCTCGGCGGCTTCCAGCAACTCGTCACGGCCAAAGGCGGGCATCTCGGAATAGCGCGCATCGTCGTTTTCCGTGTTCCGGATACCGACAGTGACGGTTTCGTGGATCTCCTCGACCGAACCACCCCACAGCCAATCGTCATCCAGCAGGTTGGGGTAACCCACCGCACCGGCGGCGCCCGACCCGTGACACTGGGCGCACCAGGTCTTGAACACGGCAGACCCCGCCGACACGGCATAGGAGTTCAGATCCGCATCCGATGCGATCGCGGTCAGTTCGACTGACTCCAGCTTGGCATTGATCGGGGCGTTCGCCTCTTCCACTGCGGCGATATCGTTCGCCACATTGGCCCGCGTCGACCAACCCATAACCCCGGCGGTGGCCGAGTTGATCATGGGCCAGGCCGGATAGGCAATGGTATAGCCGATGCCCCAGATGATGCAGAGATAGAAGGTCCACAGCCACCAGCGGGGAAGCGGGTTGTTGTATTCCTCGATCCCGTCCCAGCTGTGGCCGGTGGTTTCGACCTCTTGTTTCTGAACAGGTTTCTTGCTCATTGCCGCGCCTCCTTGAATGTGGCGGGTTTGTCGTTGCCTCGCAGGGGCGCTGCCGTAACGCCCTCACGGGGCGCAGGTGCGTCCGCATGCCGGAACGGGATGTTGGCGGTGTCGTCATAGGTTCTGGTCGATCCGGGGCGGAACACCCAGACCACCACACCGATGAAGAACGCGAACAGTGCAAGCAGCATCCAGCTGTCCGCGAACTGCCGGAGAAGGGTATATTCTTCCATGTCCCCCTCCTCAGCGGCTCGCGTCCGGCGTGAAGGTCGAGAAATCGACCAACGTACCCAGCATTTGCAGATAGGCGATCAGCGCATCGGCCTCGGAGACACCCGGCTGACCATCGAAGTTGCGCACATTGACCTTGTCGCCATAACGCTCCAGCAGCCCGTCATAGTCGCTGTCGGGATCGGCCTGGGCGGCAAAATCGGCTTGGGCGGCTTCGATCATCTCGTCCGTGTAAGGCACGCCGACGATCGCGTTGGCGGCCATGAGATCACCGATATACTTGCCGTCGATCATGGTGCGTTCCAGGTAGCCATATTTGGGCATCACCGATTCCGGCACCACCGATTGCGGGTCGCGCATGTGATCCACGTGCCAGTCATCCGAGTAGCGACCGCCCACGCGGGCCAGGTCGGGCCCGGTCCGCTTGGACCCCCACTGGAACGGGTGATCGTACATCGATTCCGCCGCCAGCGAGTAGTGGCCATAGCGTTCGACCTCGTCCCGCATCGGGCGGATCATCTGGCTGTGGCACACATAGCAGCCTTCGCGAATGTAGACTTCGCGCCCCGCCATCTCGAGAGGGGTGTAGGGCCGCATGCCCTCCACCTTCTCGATGGTGTTTTCCAGCCAGAACAGCGGTGCGATCTGCACGATGCCGCCGATGGTCACGACCAGAAAGCTGAAGATCAGCAGGAGGGTCGCGTTGGTCTCGAGGATTTTATGTTTGTCGAGAATTGCCATTGCTCCGGCCCTCCTTATTCAGCCGGGACCGCGACGGACAGGCTGGCCTCTTTGGCCGGTGCCTTCCGAACGGTCATCCACAGGTTGTAGCACATGATGATGGCACCGGTGAGGTACAGGACCCCGCCCAGACCACGCACCACATACATCGGGAACTTGGCGGCCACGGTGTCGGCGAACGAGTTCACCAGGAAGCCGTTTGCATCCACTTCGCGCCACATCAGGCCTTCCATGATCCCGGTCACCCACATCGAGGCGGCGTAGAGCACGATGCCGATGGTGGCGAGCCAGAAGTGGTAGTTCACCAGTTTCAGCGAGTAGAGGCGATCCCGCTTCCACAGCACCGGCACCAGGAAGTAGAGCGCGCCGAAGGTGATCATGCCGTTCCAGCCCAGCGCACCCGAGTGCACGTGACCGATGGTCCAGTCCGTGTAGTGCGACAGCGAGTTGACCGCGCGGATCGACATCATCGGGCCTTCGAAGGTGGACATGCCGTAGAAGCCTACCGAGATCACCATCATCCGGATGATCGGATCGGTGCGCAACTTGTCCCATGCGCCCGAGAGCGTCATCAGACCGTTGATCATGCCACCCCAGGACGGCATCCACAGCACGACCGAGAACACCATGCCCAGCGTCGAGGCCCAGTCAGGCAGCGCGGTATAGTGCAGGTGGTGCGGACCGGCCCAGATATAGATGAAGATCAGCGCCCAGAAGTGGATGATCGACAGCTTGTAGCTGAACACCGGACGTTCGGCCTGTTTCGGGATGAAATAGTACATCATGCCGAGGAAGCCGGCGGTCAGGAAGAAGCCCACGGCGTTGTGGCCATACCACCACTGCACCATCGCGTCCTGCACGCCCGGCCACACGATGACCGATTTCGAACCCCAGATGCTGACGGGGATGGTCAGGTTGTTGACCACATGCAGCATGGCGACGGTGACGATGAAGCTCAGATAGAACCAGTTGGCCACATAGATATGGGGTTCCTTGCGCTTGATGATCGTGCCCAGGAACACGGCCAGATAGGCCACCCAGACGATTGTCAGCCACAGGTCCACATACCATTCGGGCTCGGCATATTCCTTGGACTGGGTACCGCCCAGCAGATAGCCGGTTGCCGCCAGCACGATGAACAGCTGGTAACCCCAGAACACGAACCACGCCAGATTGCCGCCCCAGAGCCGCGCGGCGCTGGTGCGCTGAACCACATAGAACGAGGTCGCGATCAGCGCGTTACCGCCAAAGGCGAAAATCACCGCCGAGGTGTGCAGCGGGCGCAGACGACCAAAATTGGCATAACCCTGGGCCCATTCGAAATTCAGCCCCGGAAAGGCAAGTTGAAATGCGATGAACGTCCCGGCCAGAAAGCCGACGACGCCCCAGAATGCGGTTGCGATGACACCGTAACGGACGACATCGTCCATGTATTCGCCCGACAGGTCGAGCAGACCGCCGGCCTCGTCGGTCTTGCGCAGCGTCCAGATGAACAGCCCACCGGAGACAAGCAGCACGATGACTGCATGCACCATGTAAGCCACGTCGCGCGCATAGTTGATCCCCATCGCCGCGAACAGTGCGATGAGACCAAGCGCGATGAGCTTGATATAGTTCGACATATTGCGTCCCTTTGCCTTGTCCCGCGCGATTCTCACGCCACGCCAGACGGATTAGACTGGTCGCTTAATTGAAGAGTTGAGCAAAAACCCGCTTTGATCTGCATCAAGACGCGACCCTGAAATGTGTGACACGCATATCTCAATTGAAACGCCCGGGCCGATCCGGGCAAAAATGCAGTCACGAGGTTCATGATGGCCTATAAATCCCTGTTGACCGTTCTGACCGATCCCAAGCTCGCCCCGGCGGCCTTGGCACAATTGGTCGCCCTGGCCGAGGCTCAGGACGCCCATGCCGAGGCGCTATGCCTTGGCGTCGACCGGAGTCAGACCGGCTATTACTATGCCGGCGCCAACGCGCTGATCCTGCAAGAAACGCTGAACCGGGCCAATGCCGAGGCCGAAGAGGTGCTGAAACTGGCTCAGGATACACTGGGCAAGTCCGGCGTGCGCTGGTCCGCCGAAAGCGGCGTCGCCCAGATTGCCGATCTGGGGCGGCATGTGGCTCATCGTGCCCGTTTCTCGGACCTGGTGGTTCTGTCGCGCCCCTATGGCGAGGATCGCGGCAGCGAGGCCGAGCCGATCGTCGAAGCCGCCATGTTCGAGGGGCACGCCCCGGTTCTGGTGGTGCCCGACAACGCTCCGGCGTTGAAACAGCCGCGCACTGTCCTGCTGGGGTGGAATGAAAGCGTCGAGGCGATGCGCGCGATCCGGCTGGCGATGCCGTTCCTTCGGGCCGCCGATCTGGTTCGGATCGTGGTAATCGACCCGCCGCGCCACGGCCCCGACCGCTCGGACCCGGGCGGCCTGCTCAGCCAGATGCTGGCCCGCCATGGCGTCAAGGTGGAGATCGACGTACTCAGCAAGACGATGACGCGGGTGTCGGACATCCTCAATCGCCACGCCACCGACACCAGCGCCGACATGCTGGTTATGGGCGCCTATGGTCATTCGCGGTTCCGCGAGGCGATTCTCGGCGGCGCCACCCGCAACATGCTGGAACAGGCCACCGTTCCCGTTTTCATGGCGCATTGATCCGGTGCGGGGCTACTCCGGTAGCCCCACCTCTCTGAGCCAGTGCGTGTTCTGCTTCGTATGCAGTGCCGCTCGAAAATGAATGTGGTGATCTTGGAACCGCGACACCGTGAATTGCGGCGACAGGTCCAGCAGCCTGCGCGCCAGTGTTTTCGCTTCGTTCATCCTGTCGAGTTCGCACAGCGCACAGATCGAATGAACGTACAAGACGACCACGTTGGGATTTAGACGCAATCCTTCTTGCGCGGCTTCGAGCGCTTCCTCAAAGCGCCCGGCATCCCGATGAACGGCAGCAATCGCGACCAGAGCACGGAACCACAAGGGGTCCTTGGGGTTGAGTTGCCGTGCGCGATCCGCAAGGTCCAGAACTTTCAGGCTGTCACCCTGCAATGCTTCCAGCATCGCCAGCGATGTCCAGGCCCAGGCAAAGCTCGGACAGCCCTCGCAGGCCTGCCGGACCAGCCCCATTCCCCGTTCTATTTCAAGACCGAAGAAGGATAACGTATACCCGGCATAAGCCGCCACTTCGAGATCGTCAGGCGCAAGATCAAGCGCCGCGTTGGCAAGTTCCCCACCCCGCGCGCGATCAGTATCCTGGAGGTAGCCGACCCGCCAAGCCACATTGAGCGTATGGCACCATGCTCTGAGCGCCATGGCCTTGGCATAACCTGGCGAAGCCTTGATAGCGGCATCCAGAAAACCGGCGGCTTTTGTCACCTGCGCCCGATTCAGCGCCGCCAGCCCTTGCAGATAGTAGTCATAGGCACTGGCGTTACCTGGCACACTCTGCGCTGCGCGCTCCATCTCGGCCATCTGCACGGTGGGCGCCACGGCGGCGACCACGGCGGCGGCCACCTTGTCCTGCAAATCGAATATGTCCTCGTCGGTTCCGTCGAAGCGCTCTGACCAGACCTGCGCACCGGATGCCGTGTCCGCAAGCTGGCCGCTGACTCGAATCCGATTGCCCTGGATGCGCATGCTGCCTTCCAGAACATATCGGACGCCCAGGTCCCTGCCGATCTGTCGCACGTCCATCGGGGTGCCCTTGTAGACAAAGGAAGAGTTACGGGCGATCACAAAAAGCCACGGAACCCGTGCAAGGGCGGAAATGATATCCTCGGTCAATCCATCGGCGATGTATTCGGTCTGGGGATTTGCCGACCAGTTCGTCAAGGGAAGAACCGCCAGCGAGGGTTTGTCGGCAACCGCTTTTGGGCGCGCCACGGGCGCATCCGCCTGTCGCAGCGGCATCCAATCGAACAGGTGGATGCTGCGCGATATGTTCTTCAACACAGGCGAACCCGCATCCCGAAAAGCAATGTCCAAACGGCCTGCCACTTCGTCGCGGACCCGCTCTGATACGGCAAAACCGCCTATCGGCGCATGGGCCTCGATCCGGGCTGCGATGTTCACATCATCGCCGAAGATATCGCCACTCTCCGAAAGGATCTCGCCCGAGTGAACGCCGACCCGCAACAGCATCTGCTCATCGGTCTCCAGCGGTGCATTGCGTTCCATCATCCGATGCTGGATGGCCGCCGCACAGCCCACTGCATCCCGGGACGATGCAAACTCGGCCAGCAACCCGTCCCCCATGGTCTTGACCACGCGCCCGTGGTGCAGGCCAATCACCAGTTCGACGGCATCCAGATGTCCACGCGCCGCGTGTACCGCGCGTTCTTCATTGCGGCCGACATGGGAACTGTAGCCCGCAAAATCCGCGACCAGCACGGCCGCCAACCGTCTCTCCATGCGGACATTTCCCCGCTTCAAGGCACGAGCATCATGCCTTGCGGACCAATCCGATCAGGAACAGCAGGATCACCGCACCGATCGTGGCATGCAGCACCGACGCAAGGAACCCGCCTCCGACCGCAAAGCCCAAGGCGGGAAAGATCAAACCAGCAAGAAAAGCGCCGACCACCCCGACTATGATATTGCCGATCAGGCCGAATCCGCGTCCCGCCATGATCCGCCCGGACAACCACCCGGCCAGAACACCCACGATAAGCATCACGAACAGGCTTTCGAACTGCATGATCCCTGTCTCCCGAAATCTGAGGCCTCGAGCGGAGTAGAGCACGGATCACCGAACCGGTCACGACCTGATGTAATGCATCCCCTGGAACCGCGCCCGCATCTCACGTGTACGCCGCGCCACCGCCTCGGGGTCGTTACCGGTAAGTCCTTGGGTGATCAGCCAACCCAGCTCGGCAGCATGATCGGGCGTTACCCCGCGCCGCACCAGTTCCGGCGTGCCGATCCGGAGGCCGTTCATATCCCCCGCAACCGGTGCGATAGGCAGGCCTATACCGCAAGCCAGGAACCCCGCCCGGCGCAGCATCTTCGATGCGGCCTGACCGCCCCCGAACCGCGCCGCCTCGAGCGCGAACTGGTGCGAGGCGGTAGCCCCTCCTGCCCCATGGAAGACCGGCAGGCCCAGCGCCGCCAGTTCGGCGGCCAGCGCCTGCGCCAGATCGACCATCGCCTGCCCATAGGCCGCCCCATGATCGACCCAGTCCAGCAGCGAGATCGCCAGCGCCGCCGATTTCGCCGCGTCGAAATTGGCGGTCATGCCGGGAAAGGCGATGGCGTCCAGTTGTTCGGCAATCTCGGCCTCGTTGGTCACGATCAGCCCGCCCGCAGGCCCGCCCAGGCTCTTGTAGGTGCTCATCGTCATCAGATGCGCCCCCTCGTCCAGCGGGTTGGCCCAGACGCCACCGGCGATGATCCCGCATTGATGTGCCGCGTCGAACAGAACCTTGGCACCGACCCGGTCGGCGATCTCGCGCACGGCCGCTACCGGATGCGGAAACAGGTTCAACGAGCCGCCCACCGTAATCAGCTTGGGCCGGTGCCGCTCGGCCAGTTCGGCCAGCGCCACCAGATCCAGACTGTAACCATCCGAATCTACCGGCGCCTCGATGGTGCTCAGACCGTAAAGCCCCGCACAACCCGCCTTGTGATGGGTCACATGGCCGCCAATGCTGGCCGGTGGCGCGATGATCGTGTCACCGGGCCGGGCCAACGCCATGAACCCATAGAGATTGGCCAGCGCGCCCGAGCCCACCCGGAGCTCGGCATAGCGTGCGTTGAACACCCGTGCAGCCAGTTCGGCTGCGATGACTTCGATCTCTTCGATCGCCTCAAGCCCCATCTCGTATTTGTCGCCGGGATAGCCCAGCGAGGGACGGCTGCCCAATCCCCGCGCCAGCGCGGTCTCGGCGCGCGGGTTCATCACGTTGGTCGCGGGGTTCAGGTTGAAACACTCTTCGTCATGAATCGCGCGATTTTCTTCGATCAGCGCCTCCAGTCGGGCATCGATCGACGCGCTGTCGGCGCGCGCAGTCACGTCCGCGATCTGCTGGACGCGGGTTTCGCAATGGGCGGGCACCCAGGGTCGGGCGGCAAGCTGTGGCATGGGAACCTCCGTATCTCTGCCCGCAGGATCACCAAACCACCCCTTGCGCGCAAATCAGTTTCCCGGAAAACTAGGGTCAGAAAATCTAAGGCTTTCTCATGCCCGTCGCCCCACCACGCCCCCGCCCCTTGCCGCTGAACGCCCTGCGCGCCTTCGAGGCCGCCGCGCGACTGGGCGGTTTCGCCGCTGCCGCCGAGGAGCTGGGCGTCAGTCCCGGCGCGGTCTCGGCTCAGATCAAGCAGCTCGAGGATATGCTGGGCGCACCACTCTTCGACCGCAGCGCCCGGGGCGTCACCCTCACCGCTCTCGCGGCCGATGTTCTGCCCGATCTGACCGACGCTTTCGACCGGCTGGCCACGGTCAGCCATGACCTGCGCACCGGCGCCAAGCCGCAGGTGGTACATGTGGCGGCCCTGCCCTCGGTCGCCCAGCTCTGGCTGTCGCCGCGCCTGCCCGGTCTGCGCGCCGCGGCCCCCGAGATCGAGATCTCGGTTACCGCGATGGAACAGCCACCCGATCTGAAACGGGCGCCCTTCGATCTTTGCCTGTTCTTTGGCGACGCTCCGGGCGAGGCGCTGGCCGCAGATACGATTACCCCCGTCTGCGCACCCGTACTGGCGGATCGGTTGAACCGGCCCGAGGATCTGCGCCACCTGCCCTGTCTTATCGACACCACATGGCATGGCGACTGGTCGCTTTGGATGGCGGCTGCGCTACCCGGCCAGACCTTTGTGCCGCGCGGCCCCGAATTCTCGCTCTATGCGCTGGCGGTCGAGGAAACGGTGAACGGGGCCGGGGTACTGATGGGGCACGAGGCATTGGTTGCACCCTATCTGGCGCGCGGCCAACTTGTGGCACCCTTTTCCACCCGGATTACTCTGTCGCGCGCCTTGCGACTCTGGGCCCCGCGGCCGCTTGCGCCCGGCTCAGCCGCCTGGCGCGTGGCCGATTGGCTGCGGCGCCAGAGGTGAGCCGCGGCCCACCCCCTTCATTTCGCCATAAATACTCCGGAGCGCGAGGCAGAGCCTCGCATTTACCCGGTCTCAGACCAGGAACCCGCCATCGGTATCGTCGCCCGCTTCCTCCATCAACCGGCCCATGTCCGGGATGGTGACATGGCGCTTGCCTTCCAGGTGAATCACCCCATCCTTTTTCAGCGCCGAAATCTGGCGGCTCACCGTTTCCAGTGTCAGGCCCAGATAGTCGGCCATCGCCTCGCGGGTCAGCGGCAGGTCGAACACCATCGGCCCGCTCATGCCGCGCTTGGTCAGCGAGGCATCGCGGCGGGCGATGATCGACAACAGGCTGGCGATCTTCTCGCGCGCAGTTTTGCGGCCCAGCACCAGCATCCATTCGCGCGCGGCATCCAGCTCGTCCAGCGTCATTTCCAGCAGCCGATGCGCGATATGCGGGGTGCGCGCCATCAGCTCTTCGAACGGTTTCTTGCGGAAACAGCACATGACCAGATCGGTGGTCGCCACCACGTCATAGGGCGCCCCTTCGCGCCCTGGACGGCCGACGAAATCCGACGGCAAAAGCAACCCCACCATCTGGGTGCGACCGTCCTCCATCGTCTGGGTCAACGATGCGATGCCCGACACCACCGATCCCACGAAACTCATCTGGTCCCCCGACCAGATCACGGTCTGCCCCGCCTCGAAGCTGCGATAGTACTTGATCTCTTCCAGCTCCTCCAACTCGCTCGTGTCACAGTGAGCGCATACGGCGCGATGCCGGATCGGGCAATCGTCACAGTTGGAATGGCAAAGCTGAGGCTGGGTGCTCATGGAATTCGGTCCTACTTGATCTGAGTCAAGGTCCTTCACGGACCGCTCTCATAACGGTACTCGCATGATAGCGAAATCACAATTGGCCCGTCTCGGACTTTTTGACGCGAAAGTGCCGAGATATACGAGCTACCCGACCGCCCCCCATTTCAGCAATGACGTGGGGCCTGATCGTTTCGGTGACTGGATTTCGGGAATCACTCCGGGCAGCGCGATTTCGCTATACGTGCATGTACCCTTCTGCCGAAGGCTGTGCTGGTTCTGCGCCTGCCGCACCCAGGGCACCCAGACCGACAATCCGGTCATCGCCTATGTGGACACGCTCAAGGCGGAATTGGCCCTATTGGGCGAGCGCCTGCCCGAGGGCGTGCACCTGTCGCGCCTGCATTGGGGCGGCGGCACGCCGACCCTGCTCAACCCCGACCTGATGCGCGATCTGGCACGCAGCATCTTCGACGCGGTACCGCTGGGCCCCGAGGCCGAATTCTCGGTCGAGATCGACCCCAACGAGATCGACCCGGCCCGGCTGGATGCGCTGGCCGAGGCGGGGATGAATCGCGCCTCGATCGGGGTGCAGGATTTCGACGACGAGATCCAGAAAACCATCGGCCGCATTCAGGGCTATGACGTCACCCGCGACGCGGTCGAGATGATTCGCGCCCGCGGCATCTATAGCCTGAACGCAGATATCCTTTATGGCCTGCCCCATCAGACCCGCGCGCGCATGACCGAAAGCGTGCAGAAGCTCTTGTCCCTCAACCCGGACCGGGTCGCTCTCTACGGCTATGCCCACGTACCTTGGATGGCCAAGCGGCAACAGTTGATTCCCTCGGACGCGCTGCCGACGCCGGAACAGCGGCTCGACCTGTTCGATACCGCGCGGCGCCTGTTCATGTGGGACAATTACGCCGAGATCGGCATCGACCATTTCGCCACCCAGGACGATGGTCTGACCCGCGCGCTGAAGGCGGGCAAGCTGCGCCGCAACTTCCAGGGATATACCGACGATCAGGCCGACGTGCTGATCGGGGTCGGCGCCAGTTCGATCTCGCGATTCCCACAGGGTTACGCGCAGAACGCACCGGCCACCTCTGCCCATACCGGCGCCATCCGGGCCGGGCGCTTTTCAACCGCGCGCGGCCACCTGTTCAAGGGGCAGGACGTGATGCGCGCCCGCCTGATCGAGGCGCTGATGTGCGATTTCCGCATCGACCGGGCCGAGATCCTGCGCGATCACGAGATCTCCGCCGACGAGTTGGATCAAATGTTCCGCTCCGCCAACGAGGCATTCGATGGCCTGCTGCGCATCACCCCGGACGGGCTGTTCATCCCGCAAGAGGCGCGGGCGCTGACCCGGATGGTGGCGCGGGTATTCGACGCCTATGACCTCAGCAAGGCCGGACACAGCTCGGCGATCTGACAGACCCGCACCAGCGCCGGTTTCCCGCCCATACGCACCAAAGGGCTTGACGGCCAAGTGCCGGATTTCACACACTCGGGACAGGGCGGGCTGCCCTGCACCCGGCAAGGATTGCGCCGGTCAGCGTGGCGCCCTTGCCCCCGAGGCAGGCTATTGATGCACGACAGGCATGCGATGCGAGGGCATCCGCTGGAACCCCGATTGCGCAGCAGATGACAGGATTGCAACAAGAAAAGGGATAGCCTCCATGCGCGTATTCACCGTTCTCGGACCGAGCCAATCCGGCAAGTCCACGCTGGTCGAGGCCATCAGTCGCCTCGACAGCCGCCCGACCACATTCGACCTGTCCGAAACCGTGCATCTGCACGGTTTTTCTTATCTGGAGGAACCTTGGTGCGCAATCGACGTGGATGGCGGCAGCGATGCGCTGGCCTTTGCCGGGCCGGCCATGGCGATCTCGGACGCGGCCGTGATCGTGGTGCCACCCGACTCCGAGGCGGCGGTGCTGTGCGCACCCTACCTGCGGCTGGTCGAAGAGGCTGGCATCCCGGCCTTTCTGTTCATCAACCGGCTGGACAACCCCAATGGCCGCATCCGCGACATCGTTGCGGCGCTTCAGGCCTATTGCACCCATCACATCGCCCTGCGCCAGGTGCCGATCCGCGAGGGAGATCAGGTGGTGGGCGCGGTGGACCTGATCTCGGAGCGGGCCTGGAAATACCGTGAGGGCGAACCCTCGGCCCTGATCGAACTGCCCGCTGCGGCGGTCGAGCGTGAACAGGAAGCGCGTGCTGAATTGCTCGAGGCGCTGTCGGATTTCGACGATCATCTGCTCGAACAGCTGATCGAGGACCGCCAGCCGCCCAGTGCCGAAGTATATGACCTGGCGGCCCGAGTGTCGCAGAATCACCAGTTGATCCCGGCCTATCTGGGCGCGGCGAGCCATGGCAACGGGCTGACCCGGATGATGAAGGCACTGCGCCACGAGGCCCCCGAATTCGATATTGCCGCCGGTCGCGATGCAGCCAGCGAACAAGCGCGCGCCATCGCGGGATTTGCCGATGTCAAGAAACACATGGGCAAGATCGTGGTGCTGCGGGGCCTCGGCGATGGGGTAAAGGCGCATGAGGCGCTGGGAGGCGATACCGTCGGCAGCCTGATGGAACTGGACGCCCGCAGCCAGATCGGTGCGCTGGCGGCGGGTCAGATCGGGTTGGCGGTGAAATCCGAACACCTGCGGCCAGGCCATATCTATCACAGTGCCGGCGCGACGGAATTGCCCGATTGGGCACGCAGCCATCCGCCCGGTCATCGTCAATTGGTCAGCCCCGCCCATGAGCGCGACGATGCCCGCCTGTCCGCTGCCCTGACCCGGATGGACGAGATCGACCCAGGTCTGCATCTGGGTGTGGACGAAGCGACCGGCCACGCAGTATTGGGTTGTCAGGGGCCACAGCACCTGCGCCGGATCGCAACCAAGCTGGCCGAGGACTTTGGCGTCGAGATCACCTCGGAACCGGTGGCGACGGCCTATCGCGAGACGATCCAGAAACCTGTTGAACACCATTATCGCCATCGCAAGCAATCCGGCGGCGCCGGGCAGTTCGCCGATGTGCTGCTGACGGTCGAGCCGCTACCGCGCGGGGCCGGGTTCCAGTTCGACGAGGTGGTCAAAGGCGGCGCGGTGCCCAAGACCTATATTCCCTCGGTTGCGCAGGGGGCCGAAGAGGCGCTGGCGCGCGGTCCCGAAGGGTTCCCGGTGGTCGATGTGAAGGTGACACTGAAGGATGGCAAGCATCACGCGGTGGACAGTTCCGATTACGCCTTCCGCACCGCCGGCAAGGCGGCGGTGCGCGAGGCATTGCCGCAGGCAAAACCGGTGGTACTGCAACCGATCCTGCGGGCCGAGATACACGTGCCGTCCATGTTTGTGGGAGATCTGGTGCCCGCGATCAGCGGGCTCCAGGGCCAGGTTCTGGGGTTCGAGGCGCATCCCTCGGCCGCAGGCTGGGAAATCTTCAACGCCCTACTGCCAGCAGTCGCAGAGGACGAGCTTCATCGGATGCTGGCCAGTTCCAGCCGGGGCACCGGCTGGGTCAGGCTGAGCTTCGATCACTACGAGGAATTGCGCGGCCCGGTCCCGAAACCGTCCCGCGAAACCGCAGCCGCAGGCTGACCGGAATTCTGCAAGAATTCCGGCCCGGAAAACTTATGTTTTCCGGGCCGTTTTCCGTGTCGGAAAACGGCGACCTACCCTGCCGCCGCGATCAAGCTGCGGGTATAGTCGGTCTGTGCGTTGGTAAACAGCGCCTCGGTCTCGCCCATTTCGATCACGTCGCCCTGACGCATCACGATCACCTTGTGCGACATCGCCCGCACCACCTTCAGGTCATGACTGATGAACAGATAGGCCAGACCGTATTTGCGCTGCAACTCGCGCAGCAGTGCCACGATCTGCACCTGCACCGTCATGTCCAGTGCCGAGGTGGGCTCATCCAGCACCAGCAACCTGGGCCGCAGCACCATGGCCCGTGCGATGGCGATACGCTGCCGTTGACCGCCCGAGAACTCATGCGGATAGCGATCCATCGTGGCGGGGTCCAATCCCACCTCCTGCATCACTTCGGTCACCAGCTCACGCGGCGCACGATGGGGGTCGACCTTGTGAATCGCCAACCCCTCCGAGATGATCTGGGCGCAGGTCATCCGTGGACTCAGACTGCCGAATGGATCCTGAAACACGATCTGCATGTCCTTGCGCAGTCGGCGCAGCTCGCGCGTGGACCAGCCGCGTACATCCTCGCCGCGAAAGGTGATGCCGCCCTCGGAGCCGATCAGCCGCATGATCGCCAGCGCCAGCGTGGTCTTGCCCGACCCGCTTTCGCCCACGATGCCCAGCGTTTCGCCCGCCCGCACCGAAATCGAGGCGTCGTTCACCGCCTTCACATGCCCTACCGTGCGTCGCAGGAAACCACGCTGGATCGGGAACCAGACCCGCAGGTGATCGGTGCGCGCCACCTCTTCGGCTCCGGCCGGCACAGGGTCAGGTCGGCCCTTGGGTTCGGCCGCCAACAGCTTGCGTGTATACGGATGCCGGGGATTGGCAAAAATCTCTTCGGTCCTGCCGCTCTCGACAATCTCGCCCGCCTTCATCACGCAGACCCGGTCGGCGATCCGCCGCACGATACCCAGATCATGGGTGATGAACAGCATCCCCATGTTCTCCTCGCGCTGGAGATCGGCCAGCAATTCGAGGATCTGCGCCTGGATGGTCACATCCAGCGCCGTGGTCGGTTCGTCCGCGATCAGGATGTCGGGCTTGTTGGCCAGCGCCATGGCGATCATGACCCTTTGCCGCTGCCCGCCGCTCAGCTGGTGCGGATAGGCGTCGAGCCGGGTTTCCGGGTCGCGGATGCCGACCTTGACTAGCAACTCCAGAATGCGCTCTTGTGCCGCCTCGCCCACCAGACCCTGATGCAAGGCCAGCGATTCCGCCATCTGCTTGCGGATCGTGTGCAGCGGATTGAGCGAGGTCATAGGCTCTTGAAAGATAAAGCTTATGTCGTTGCCACGTACATCCATCAGCCGCTGTTCGCTGGCACCGATCATCTCTTGCCCGTCGTAGGTGACCGAGCCTTCTACAATCGCGCTATCCCCCAGCAGCGACACGGTCGAGAGCGCCGAGACAGACTTGCCCGAGCCGCTTTCGCCGACCAGCGCAACGGTTTCACCCCGGTTCACCGTGAACGAGACTCCGCGCACCGCATGGCTGATCCGCCCATCCTGGCGAAACGAGACACTCAGCCCTTTGACCTCGAGAAGCGCGCTCATGAAAAGGTCTTTCTGGGGTCGAATGCATCGCGCACGCCTTCGAAGATGAAGACCAGGAGCGACAGCATGATGGCAAAGGTGAAAAACGCGGTAAAGGCCAGCCAGGGCGCTTGCAGGTTCTGCTTGGCCTGCAAGGTCAGCTCGCCCAGCGACGGGGCCGAGGAGGGCAAGCCAAAGCCCAGAAAGTCGAGCGAGGCCAGCCCGCCGATGGACCCGGTGACCAGAAACGGCAGGATGGTGACCGTGGCCACCATCGCATTGGGCAGCATGTGGCGGAACATGATGGTCCAGTCGCTGACACCCAGCGCCCGCGCCGCGCGTACATATTCCAGGTTCCGGGCGCGCAGGAATTCGGCCCTCACGACGCCCACCAGCGCGGTCCAGCCAAACAGGATCGAGATGATGACCAGCATCCAGAAACTGCGCTGAAAGATCGAGAACATGATGATGATCACGTATAGGCCCGGCGTGGCGCCCCAGATCTCGATCACCCGCTGCATGATCAGGTCGGTACGACCGCCAAAGAACCCCTGTATCGCGCCAGCGATCACCCCGATGATCGAGGCGGCAAAGGTCACGATCAGTGCAAACAGGATCGACAGGCGGAACCCGTAGATCACCCGCGCGAGCACGTCGCGCTTGGTGTCGTCGGTGCCCAGCAGGTTCTGCTCGTTCGGGGGCAGCGGCGCTGCGCCGGGGCGATCGACCGAGGTGCGATAGGAATAGGGGATCGGCGGCCAGATGGCCCAACCCTGTTCGAAACCCTCGGCCTGATAGGTGCCCGCCTCGATCTGTTCGATCACTCCTTCGGGATCGTCGAAACAGTCTTCGATGCCGCCGCTGGCGATCAGGCATTTCACCTCGGGGTCGCGATAGATCGCCTCGGTCTGGAAGTCGCCACCAAAAGCGGTTTCGGGGTAGAAAGAAAAGATCGGCATCCGCAACTCGCCGCGATAACTGACGAGGATCGGCTTGTCATTGGCCAGGAACTCGGCAAAGAGCGAAATCCCGAACAGGACCGAAAACACGATCAGCGACCAGAAGGCGCGGCGGTTCCGGCAAAAGTTGTTCCAGCGGCGCTGGTTCAGAGGCGACAGGCGCATGGCTCAGCCCTCCCGCCGCTCAAAGTCGATGCGGGGATCGACCAACACATAGGTCAGGTCCGACAGAATCCCGACCAAGAGGCCAATCAGGCCGAACACGAAGAGTGTTCCGAACATCACCGGATAATCACGCGCCACCGTCGCTTCGAACCCCAGCCGGCCCAGACCGTCGAGCGAGAAGATCGTCTCGATGATCAGCGAGCCGCCCAGAAAGACCGATAGGAACACGCCCGGAAAGCCCGAGATCACGATCAGCATCGCATTGCGGAATACGTGGCCATAGAGAACCCGGCTTTCGCTCAGCCCCTTGGCGCGGGCGGTGATCACGTATTGCTTCTTTATCTCGTCCAGAAAGCTGTTCTTGGTCAGCAGCGTCAGCGTGGTGAAGGCGCCGATGGTATAGGCGGTCAGCGGCAGGGCGATATGCCAGAAATAGTCCAGCACCTTGCCCAGCAAAGACAGCTCCGAGAAATTGTCCGAGGTGAGGCCCCTCAGCGGGAAGATCTGCCAATAGCTGCCCCCGGCAAACAGAACCAGCAGCAGGATGGCGAACAGGAATCCGGGGATCGCATAGGCCGCGATGATCAGCCCGCTGGTCCAGGTGTCAAAACGCGAGCCATCGCGCACCGCCTTGCGGATGCCCAAGGGGATCGAGATCGCATAGGCAATCAGCGTCGACCACAGGCCCAGCGTGATCGACACCGGCATCTTCTCCAACACCAGATCAACTACGTCGATCTTGCGGAAATAGCTTTCGCCGAAATCCAGATGCAGATAGTTCCAAAGCATCAGCAGGAACCGTTCGTGCGCCGGCTTGTCGAGCCCGTAAAGCTCTTCCAATTCCTTGATGAATTCCGGCGGCAGGCCACGTGCACCGATATAGCGGTCGTTCACCGCGTTGGTCTGGCTGTTCAACTGCGCATCGTTGCCTTGGCCTGCGAAACCTTCGAATACATCGCCACCGCCCTGCAACTGCGCGATGGCCTGATCCACCGGGCCACCCGGCACGAATTGCACCAGCACGAAATTGACCAGCATGATCCCAAGCAGCGTCGGGATCACCAGCAGCAATCGTCTGAGGATATAGGCACCCATCGAGACCGGTTACCTCAACGCGCCCGAAGATTTCAGCGCTGCTGCACGGTCAGAATCGATCCACCACAAATCCTCGACCCCCAGCGCATAGGGAGGCAGGTTCTCGGGATAGGAATACTTGTCCCAATAAGCCACCCAGTATTTGCCCAGGTACCATGTCGGCACCATGATCCGCTTGGCCCGCAAGACGCGATCGAGCGCGCGCACGTTGGCCTGCAACTCTTCGGTGGTCGAGGCTGCGACGATTCCGTCGATCAGCGGCTCGATATCCGGCCCATGGACGCCCGAAGGGTTGAACACGGAATAGGCCGCCGCCTCGCTTCCGAATTGCTGATAGAGCCCGGTCGACGGTTGCAACGACATCGGGTAGCCGCCCATGATCATGTCGAAATCGCGGTCGCGCCGCCGCAGGGTGAATTGCGCATCGTCGACGCGGTTGTACCGGGCGTCGATGCCCATGACCTTGAGGTTGTCGACAAACGGCTGAATGATCCGGTCCAGCGTCGGTTCATCTGACAGGAACTCGATCCTCAGCGTTTCGCCCGCCGCATTACGCCGGATACCATCGCTGCCGACGGCCCAGCCCGCCTCATCCAACAGCTTCATCGCGCGGCGCAGGTTCTTGCGGTCGTTCTGACGGTCGGGGCTGGATGTGTGGGCGCTGACCGGCTCTTCACTCAGAACCGCTGGATCGAGGGCGTCGCCCAGCGCCTCAAGCACCTCGCGCTCGCGGCCCTCGGGCAGGCCTGTCGCCTCCAGCGGCGTGCCCTGCCAGAAGGAATGACGCTGCTGGAACAGGCCATATTGCAGGCTTTCGTTGGTCCATTCAAAGTTGAACGCCAACTGCACCGCCGCGCGCACGCGGATATCCTGGAACTGCGGCCGGTCCATGTTGATCACGAAACCGCTGGCACTGGGCACGTCGCCATCCAACAGCTCGGCCTTGACCACATGGCCCTTTTCGATGGCCGGAAAGTCATAGGCGGTGGCCCAGCTTTTCGAGTTGTTCTCCTGCCGCAGCGTGTAGTTCCCCGCCTTGAACCCCTCCATCGCGGCAATGGTGTCGGTGTAATACTCGACCCGGATACTGTCGTAGTTGTTGCGCCCGACATTCACGTTCAGATGCGCCCCCCAGTAATCGGGATTGCGGCGATATGTGATGCGCCGGTTGATGTCGAAGCTGTCCAGCACATAAGGCGCCGATCCGATGCCCTGCTCCAGACGCGGTTCGTCCAGACGGCGTTTCTCGGGGTCGGCCATGAACCAGGCCTTGGAAAAGATCGGCGTACCCCCAACCTGGGTGATAAGCGCACGGCGCGGGATGTCCGGGGCGAAATGAAACTTGACCCGGTGCGTGTCCAGCGCCTCGGCCTTGGGAATGCGTTTCCTGACTGCCTCGGCATAGGATTTCAGCCCTTGCTCCAGCAGCAATTCGTGGCTGAACACCACATCTTCGGCGGTGATCGGCGTGCCATCGGAAAACCGCGCCTCAGGCCGAATGTTGAAAATCACCCAATCCTGGCTTTCGGGATATTCCAGGCTTTCGGCCACCAAACCGTAATAGGACGCCGGTTCGTCATAAGACGGCATCAGCAGGGATTCGTATTGATCCGCCGATCGCGCCGCCGCCCGTCCCTTGCGGGTGAACGGGTTGAGGTTGTCGAAGGTCCCGATCGCGGCATAACTCAGTTCGCCGCCCTTTGGCGCATCTGGATTGACATAATCGAAATGCGCGAACCCCTCGGGGTATTTCAAATCGCCGAATTCCGAGAACCCGTGGCTCTTGATGATCGTCTCCTCGGCCCGCGCAAGCCCTGCCAGTGCCAGCAGGACGATCCCTGCGACCAGCACCATTACAGCTGGCCGGATATCCAATGCTTTGGCACGGGTGGCGGCGCGGGGGCGTATAGTCAAGGCTCTTCCTCCGGGTTGGGTTGGCATATCCACCAATCTTGTTGCCGTTAGCTAATGGTCCAGCGTGGGGAGTTGCAAGTTTAGAATAGGTGAAGCAATCGTGAAGTCACGCCGACCAACGAAAAAGGCCGCTGCTCGGGGCAGCGGCCTTTGGTCAAAACCGGTCTATGTCGAGCGATCAGTTCGAAACGCTCTGCAGATAGGCAATCAGGTCAACCCGGTCGCCCTGTTTCTTGAGGCCCGAGAAGCTCATCGAGGTGCCCGGAACCGCCGCCGAAGGCTTGGCCAGGAATTCATCCAGCGCCTCGGGCGTCCAGTCTCCGCCGTGACCCTGCATGGCGCCGGAATAGCCAAAGCCGGCAACCGAGGCGACCGCACGGCCAACCACGCCATCCAGATGCGGGCCGGTGGCGTCTTCGCCATTGACCTTGTGGCAGGCGGCGCATTTCTTGAACACTTTTTCGCCCTTGGCGGCATCCGCCGAGGCCATCAGCTCTTCAAAGCTGACGGTTTCTTCTTCACCGGAGGCCTCTTCGGCTTCGGCTACTTCGATTGCATAGGCGGGCTCGTCGCCGTGGCCACCAACATGATAGACCGTCTCGGCCGCCCACTTGGCGAGAAGAAGCGCCAGGAAAGCGCCGAACAGGCCGGCAGCGGCCTTGGTAACTGTCATCGTGTCGAACATTGATCGCGAGTCCATTTCAGCTGTCTGGGCGGCTGTCTAAGGCTTCCCCTCGCAAGAGGCAAGGTATAGACACCGCGACCAAACGCCCAAAATGTAACTTGTTGCACGGAAACGACCCCATGACCCATCGCATCGCCTTTCAGGGAGAGCCCGGCGCCTATAGTCACGAGGCTTGTCGCAATGCGCGCCCGGACATGGAGGCGCTGCCCTGCCGCACCTTCGAGGACGTGATCGACGCGGTGCGCCGGGGCGAGGCCGAGCTGGCCATGCTGCCGGTCGAGAACACCACCTATGGCCGGGTCGCCGATATCCACCGCCTGCTACCCCATAGCGGGCTGCATATCATCGACGAGGCCTTTGTTCGCGTGCATATCAACCTGCTGGGTGTGCCGGGCGCGACGCTGGACGATATCCGCGATGCCCATTCGCACCTGGTGCTTTTGCCACAATGCGCGGGTTTCCTGAAACAGCACGGCATCACCGGTCGGGTCAGCCCAGACAACGCCCGCGCCGCGCGCGAAGTGGCCGAACGCGGCGACAAGACCCACGCGGCACTGGCCAGCGAACTGGCCGGCGAAATCTATGGGTTGAACGTGCTTGCCCGCCATATCGAGGATACCGACAACAACACAACGCGTTTCCTGGTGATGTCGCGCGAGACAGACGATTCGCGCCGCGGTGATTTCGGCATGATCACCAGTTTCGTGTTCGAGGTGCGCAGCATTCCCGCCGCCCTGTACAAGGCGCTGGGAGGATTTGCCACCAATGGCGTCAACATGACCAAGCTGGAAAGCTACATGCTGGATGGATCGTTCTCGGCCACGCAGTTCTATGCCGATATCGTCGGTCACCCCGAGGACGACAATGTGCGCCTCGCGATGGACGAGTTGAACCATTTCACCAACAATGTCGAAATCCTGGGCGTTTATCCCGCTGCCCGGCCCCGCAGCTGAAACAACCGCCTGACAGTTCGATTCGCAAAGGTGCCCGCTCAGCGGGCGCAGCGGCTTTCGATTTCCTTGGCGAATTCGGCCATCCGCAGCTTGAACCGGCGGGACATGTTCTTGCGCGCCAGTTTCAGCGATTGCAGAAACAGACGTGCCGAGAGGGTATTGGCCTTCAACTCGACAGAGAAACTCAAGCGGGTACGGCGCGGCGACAGCGCCAGCAGCTCGATCACAACATCGCCGTTGATGCCCTTGCTGTGACTGGCAAAGCGCATCAGCGACGGTGCGTCATACTGTTTCAACACCACATGCATCTCGCGCGGCTTACCGCGCAGACGAAACCGGGTGTCCCAGGCCATGCCTGCCCCGATCGGGGCGCTGGCATCGACGCGCTGCACCTCGACCCCGCGGCGCATGGCCGAGCGCTCAAAGGTCTCGAATTCCGAAAGGATGGCAAAGACTTGCGCCACCGGCGCCTCGATGTCTTCCTTGCTGATGAACTGCATGACCCCTCGCCGGTTGTGGTTTTTGCGCGAGTTTCCCCTTAATCCAGGGTGTCCGCAAGCCAGTTCTGCAACAGGAAATGCGCAATCGCTCCCTTGCGCGCGGGAAGCAGGCGCGGATGCTCGCCAGCAAAGGCCAGCATCATGTCGCTGCGACTGACCCAGATCGCATCCTCGATTTCCACCGGGTCGATTTTCAGGTCGCGCGACAGGGCCTCGCCCGCGCAGCCGAACATCAGAGAGGCCGGAAACGGCCAGGGTTGACTGGACAGATAGGTGACCGCGCCGACGCGCACGCCCGCCTCTTCCAGCACCTCGCGCCGCACGGCGGCCTCCAGCGTCTCGCCCGGTTCGACAAAACCCGCCAGCAGCGAATACATCCCCTCTGGCCAGCCCGGAGAACGCCCCATCAGCACCTGGTCGCCGTGTGTGATCAGCATGATTACCACCGGATCGGTGCGTGGGAAGTGCTGGCCACCACAAGCCGGGCAGCCGCGTTGCCACCCCGCCTGCGATATTTCGCTGCGGGCGCCACAGCGGGCGCAGAACCTGTGACTGGCGTGCCAGCCGATCACGGCCTTGGCCGTAGCGGCCAGTTCAGCATCGCGCGGGCTGAGCCGGGTCATGATCCGCCGCAACTCGGCAAACACCTGCCCCTCAGGCAAATCGGGGTGCTGCTGCTCGGAGCGGTCCACGAACCCGCCGAGCCCGGTCAGGTCCTGCCCCTCGGCCCCCCAGGCCGAAATGTCCTGTGCAAAAAGCGGCGCACCGGTGTCGTCCAGGCCCAGGAAAATCGGCGTCTCGGCTTCTCCACCCGGACCCTCGGTCACCAGCGGATGTGCCGGCGCCACCCAGGCCAGACGCTCCAACCGCTCACCTTCGACCAGCAGCTTGCCGCGCCACAGAAGCAGGCAGCGTGCTTTGGGGTCGGCGGCCATTTGCGCCTGCGCCATCGCATCACCGCGCAGATGCGCCGCCCGATCCAGACCCGAGCCTCCAAACGTGACCTGTTCTGCGGTTTTCATGCCTGCCCTCTCTCGACTTCGCCCTGACCGGCTCACCGGTGGCACAGGGCTGCCACGGCGGGCGGCGCAGATCAATCGGGAACTGCCCGCACTGACGCCGAAAAGAGACAGGGTTGACACAAATCGTGATCAACTAACACCTTGCCATGATACGGTTTTTTCTATTTCTGAATAGACAACTCTACCTATGGGAGAGTTTTTGCATTGACCGGGCAATGGAATTTGAATGGAATCTTCACATCAGGCCTTGTCAACGGATGCCGCCGCAGAGGACGGCGCTGCATTACGCGTCCGCCTGCTGGCGACCACCGACCTGCATATGCAACTGACGGGCCACGACTATTATGCCGACCGTCCTGACCCGTCCGGAGGGCTGACCCGGATTGCCCGGCTGATCCATGCCGCGCGGGCCGAGCCGGGGGTCGATCTGTGCATGTTGTTCGACAATGGCGACTGCCTTCAGGGCACCCAGATGGGCGATGTCTGCGCCAACAGTCCCGAGACCCCGCATCCGCTGATGCGGGCCTTTGCCTATCTCGGATATGACGCGCTGGGTCTGGGCAATCATGACTTCAACTTCGGGCTGGAGGTTCTGGACCGGGTGCTGGGTCAGGCACCCTGCCCGGTGGTCTGCTCGAACGCCCACCGGCTGGACAGTTCACCCTTGTGGCAGCGCACCGCGATCCTTGATCGCATTGTGCAAAGCGGATCGGTGCAATCCCGGCTCAAAATCGGCGTATTGGCTGCATTGCCTCCACAGACGGTGGAATGGGACTCGCACCTGCTGTCAGGGCGGATGCGCGTCGAGGGTATCGTAGATTCGGCACGTGAAGCAGTGGCCCGTCTCAAGGCCGAGGGCTGCGACCTGATCGTTGCGCTGGCACATTCCGGGCTGGCCGAACCCGGCGCGACGCCCGAGCAGGAAAACGCGGTGATCCCGCTTGCCGCGCTGGAGGGCGTTGATGCGGTGATCGCCGGGCATACCCATTTGCTGGTGCCCGCGCCCGATACCGGTTCTTACCCCCATACGCGGATGGCCGAAGGGCTGGTGCATGGCAAACCTGTCGTCATGCCCGGACATCATGGCTCGCATCTGGGGGTCATCGACCTCGATCTGAGGCTGGGAGCGAATGGCCGCTGGCGGGTCGAGCGGGCACAAGCCGCCCTGCGCGCAGCCGTTGGCAAGAAGGATGCGACCCTCGTACGCCTGCTGGCTGCCGATCATGCAACCACGCGCGCAGCCGCCAATCAGCCTGCCGGTCACTCGGACCAGCCGATGCACAGCTATTTCGCCTTCATTGCGCCCGATCGCGGTCTGGCCAAGGTCGCCGCCGCGCAGGCCGCTGGATTGCGCCCGTTTCTAGCCGGCACGGCACTGGCGGGGCTGCCCTTGCTGTCGGCGGTCTCGCCGCTCAAGGCCGGCGGTCGCGCCGGACCGGATCATTATACAGACGTGCCCGCAGGGCCGTTATCGATGCGCCACGTGGCCGATCTGCACATGTTTCCCAACGAGTTGAGGGCGCTAGTCCTGACCGGGGCGGAGCTGCGCGAATGGCTCGAGATGGCAGCAGGCGTGTTCCACAGACCCGGTGAGGCAGGTGGCGCCGACCTGCTGCGGGATGCCAGAGTTCCTGGGCACAATTTCGATATCCTCTATGGGCTCAGTTACGAAATCGACCTGTCAACGCCACCACGATACGATATCGGCGGCCAACTGATCTCGGACCGGAACCATCGAATCGGCGCCCTGTTTCACGACGGCAAGCCCGTCGAAGAGGGACAGAAGCTTGTCGTCGCGCTGAACAATTACCGCACCAATGGCGGCGGTCATTTCCACATGTTGGACAATGGGCTGCCCGTTTCCCTGCCGGGATTGCGGATACAGGCCGTCTTGCGCGACTACCTGTCCGGGCACCTGCCCCGCGATCCGCTTGAGGACGCGCCCCAGCCCTGGCGATTTGCCCCGCTGCCGGGTCGGGCCGCCATCCTGCGCACCGGGCCACGCGCCCGCGAGCACCTGGACGAGCTTGCCGGGCGCGACATCACCGATCTCGGTCTGGATGACGACGGGTTTCTCTGCCTGCGCGTCGGGCTTTGAGATCTTGTCATCCCGGCCCGACCTGCCTATATCGGGACGCGAGAGGTTGGCGCGGGCGAGCGCCTCGCCAACCTGGTCAGGTCCGGAAGGAAGCAGCCACAACGAGTCCCGCTTGGGTCGATGTCCAGCCTCTCACTTGCTCCGCCGCGCCTGCGGCACTTGGAACCCTTTAGACTGCGGAGGGATGTATGATTGTAGCAAAGACCCTTCGGGCAGTGCGGTTCTGACGACTCACACCCCTGCCTGAACCCGTTCCGGTCGGATGCGCGTGCGCCATCCGCCCGTCTTGCGTTCTTTCGCAACAGGCAGACCGATGTCTCTTACACTCCCGGACCTTGGATGGTCCTCTTTCTTTGCCGCGCAGGCCGCGGCCCATTCCGGCTGTACGCCCTATCGCCTGACAGCCATTCACCGCAGCACCCTGACCGGATTGTCGCCCGAGGGCGATCATACCCTGATGACCCCACCCGACCAGCCGACCGGCACCTTTGCCGCGGGCGATTGGGTCCTGGCCGATCCCGAGCACCGCGTCCGGCATCTGCTCGACCGGCGCAGCCTGTTGAAACGGCGCGCCGCCGGTACCGGGGCCGAGGCGCAGTTGATCGCGGCCAATGTCGACGTTCTGTTCATCACCAGTTCCTGCAACGCCGATTTCAACCTGCCCCGGTTGGAGCGCTATCTGGCGCTTGCCCATCAGGCCGGGTGTTATCCGGTGGTGCTGCTGACCAAGGCCGACACCTGTACCGCCCCCCGCACCTATGTCGCGCGGGCCGAGGCGCTGGCGCCGTTTCTGACGGTGCTGGCGGTCAACGCGCTTGATCCTGCCGATCTGGATCAGGTCCTCTCATGGTGCCCATCCGGCCAAACCGGGGCGCTGGTGGGCTCATCAGGCGTGGGCAAGACCACGTTGATGAACGGCCTCACCGGTACGCAGGAGGCCACGGCCGGTATCCGCGAGGACGATGCCAAGGGCCGTCACACCACCACCGCCCGCGCCCTGCGGCGGATGGTCAACGGCGGCTGGCTGGTCGATACACCGGGCATGCGGGCCCTGCGCCTGCTGGATGCGGGCGACGGGATCGACGAGGTGTTTCAGGACCTTTCGGACCTTGCTGCCAGCTGTCGTTTCTCGGATTGCGGGCATGACAGCGAACCGGGCTGCGCCATCCAGGCCGCGATTGCGGTGGGAACGCTGGAGCCTGCCCGCCTCGACCGCTGGCGCAAGTTGCGGCGCGAGGATGCGCGCAACTCGGAAAGCGTGGCCGAAGCACGCTCGCGCGACAAGGCGTTTGGCAAGATGGTCCGCGCGGTGATGCGCGATAAGCAGGGCCGAAGCAAGGGCTGACCAGCCCCGGGATCGCCCCCGCCTCAGGGGGCGATCAGCCGAGGCCAAAGCGCGGCGTTGCGCCGGGCAAAGGCACCCAGATGGCCGATCTCGCGGACCCCGTGTTCCTTTGGCCGCAACAGGTGCCGCCGCGCGGTGTCGCCATAAAGGTCAGCCAGACGCCAGACACATTTGGGTGGGATCGTGTCGTCATCTTCGCAGGCAAAGAGATCGACCTGCGCGCCCGACCGGCCCCAATCGGGTTTCGGCAGGCGGGTGCCTGTTTCGGGCAGATAGGCGCCGGGCGTGGTGCACCAGCGCCGCCATTCCCAATAGACGCCGGGCGGCAGGTCGGTGCCAAAGCCAATCGCCCGCCCCGGCAGATAGCCCAGTGTCTTGACCAGCAGGGGCGCATGGCCGAACCAGAACAGCCGTGCCAGCGCCTGATAGGGCCAGGGGTGGTCCGAGTGATGCACCAGCCCGGAACAGACGCAGATCATGCGCGCGATGGGCTCGATGCCCGTTTGCAGCGGCCCCAGCATGCCGCCCACCGAATGGCCGATCACCCAGAGCGGCAGGCCGGGAAACCGGCGCTGCATTTCGGTATAGGCGGCGGGCATGTCAATGAGCGCCCAGTCGGACATGGTGGCGGTCGAGGCCGCAAGCGGCCCCCGCAACGAATGCCCGAAATCGCGATAATCATAGGTCAGGCAGGCCATGCCCCGCTCGGCCGCCAGCCAGGAGGCGAAATGCTGGTAATACTCGCGCGGCACCCCGGTGGCGCTGTTGATCACAACTGCAACCCGGGGTGTGCCCGCGGGGAGATAGAGCCGCGCCGAAAGCTGCGCCGACCCGGCGGGGAAATGAAAATCCTCGACCCTGACAGATGACTGCATATCCAGCATTGCGATCTCCAGATGAGCTAGACCGATTGGTCTATTTCTCACGTCTGGACCAATCGGTCCAGAGCTGTCAATATCCCCGGCACATGACCCAACGTCCGCTTCCGACCAAAGACCGCCTGATCCGTACCGCCGCGCAGCTGTTCCAGCGCCGGGGGTATCACGGTGTTGGATTGTCCGAACTGCTGGCCGAGGCAGAGGCGCCCAAGGGCTCGCTCTATCACCACTTCCCGAACGGCAAATCCGACCTGGCGCTGGCCTCGGCGACCTGGGCCTCGGATCAGATGCTGCGGCTAATCGCGGCCTCGTTTGAACCGGCCGACAGTTTCCATGACGGGATGCAGGTGCTATGCGGCAAGGTCGCGAAACTATTCGACAAATCGGGCCAGTGGGATGGCTGCCCGATTTCGTCGACCCTGTTCGAAGGGCCGGACAATGCCGCGTTTCGCGCCCATGCCCGCCACCTGTTCGAAGGCTGGATTACCGAGGGTGCGCATCACGCCAGACGCTTTGGGCTAACCGATCCGCAAAAGACCGCCGAGACCATGTTCATCCTGCTGCAAGGCGGCTGGATGCTGGCCCGGGCCCGGCAATCCTCGGACGTGCTGCGCCGCCTGCCCGAGATGTTGCCGCGCGCGGATTAGAGCCGGTTGGTGCTGAACGTGTCGCAGCTTGCGACCCGGCCACTTTGATAACCGCGTTCGAACCAGGATGCCCGCTGCGCCGAAGTGCCGTGGGTGAATGTATGCGGTTGCGGCACCCGGCCCGCCTGCCGTTGCAGCCGGTCGTCGCCGATCATCCGGGCGGCGTTCAACGCCTCTTCCAGATCACCGCGTTCCATCAGACCCCGGACCGAGCGCGCCCAGACCCCGGACAGGCAATCGGCCTGCAATTCCAGCCGCACGGTCAGGGCGTTGGCCTCGACCTGCGAGGATTGCCGGCGGGCCTGATCCAACTGACCCAGAATGCCCAGCTGATTCTGCACGTGATGGGCCACCTCGTGTGCGATCACATAAGCGGCGGCGAAATCACCGCCTGCCTGGAGACGCCGGGCCAGGGTGGCAAAGAAATCAGTGTCGAGATAGGCCTTTTGATCGGCGGGGCAGTAGAATGGTCCGGTCGCGCCCGAGGCGCCGCCACAGGGGCTGGAGGTGACCTGAGAGAACAGCACCAGCGTCGGCGGGATGTAGTCGCGGCCAAGCTGGTCGCGGAACACCGTGCCCCAGACATCCTCGGTCGTGGCCAATACGCGCGAGACGAATTCGCCCGCCTGCCGCTCTTCGGCGGTCAGTTCCTTGGGTGTGCTCTGGCTCGGGCCCGGCTGTTCGGTCAGGAACGGGGTGACGTCGATGCCGGTAAAGGCGCCGATCACCAGAAGCAGCAGCACCCCGCCGATACCCAGCCCGCGCCCGCCGATGGCCATGCCGCCGCCACGTCGCCCGCGACGATCCTCGACATGCCTGCTGCCGCGTACCCCTCTCAACCGCATAACGGCACCCTTCTTCAGCCTGACTGCTCGATACCGACACTAGCATCCCGCCGCATGTGGAAAAACACGGCACGAACACCCGGCTTGACTCCGGCCCGCAACACCCGCTACCGCTGAGGCGATGGTTCCCGGTGGCACATGCGCCGGGATGAAAAGGGAACACGGTGCGGCCCTCTGGCGACAGGGGACCAATGCCGAGACTGCCCCCGCAACTGTAAGCGGTGAGCGATGCCGAAATGCCACTGGCCCTCCGGGCCGGGAAGGCCGGCAAAGCCCGGACCCGCAAGTCAGGAGACCTGCCATCGCAACCGTAACTCGAACCCGGGCGGGGTGTCCGGACGGGATGCCTAGGCCCTGATCGGCCGGTCCCCGACACCCTGTTCCGCCGCGCGGAGGGCGCAGGATGATCTGGACGACTAAAACGCATGAATTTGCCGCAACGCTCTGTCGCCGAACCGGCAGGCCCTGCCCGGCGCTGTCGGCATTGGCCGAGAACCTAGCCCGAGCGCTGCGGCAGGCTGAACCGATGACCGATGCAGGTTTCGCGATAGAGGGGCATTGCGAGATGCCCCCGTGTGGAGCAGGTTGCATGGCCCGCTACGCCGCTTCGCACAGCCGGATCCGCGTGTTTTGCGGCGTCGACGAAGACACCGCCCTGCCGCATCTGAATCGCTTTGCCGATGCGCTGATGGCTCCCGACGGAGCGGGATTTGCCGCCGGGCTAGGCCCGGTACCATGCGCCATGGCCGAGGCCCGCCCCCGCTGCGTCCACTCTGCTGCGACAGTGCAAGCAACGGCCTGAAGGATCAGTCCCGGATAGCACGGCCTGCCAGCGCCCAGTCCATCTGGGCGTCGGTTTCCACCGCGCAGGGGCGGACCGACCGCAAATGCGCCAGCGCCGCCTTCGGCTCTTCGCCCGTCTCGATCATCAGGCGCAACGCCGCCATGCCCGACCGGCCACAGCCGCCCTTGCAATGGATCAATACGCGCCCGCCGCCGTGCAGCGCATGCCGGGCCGATTTGCTGATCGCCTTCCATTTGATCTCGGCATCACGACCAGGCACTCCGAAATCATCGACCGGCAGATGAGCCCAGCGGCAGGCGCGACTCTGGACATCAGCACCAAAATTACGCGCACCGTGCTGCAACATTTCGACCTCGGTCGTCATCGAGATCACCAGCCCGGGCGCCCAGGACCCGATCAGATCGACATCGCCGGAATAATCGCCCGACCGTCCCGGCAACTGGCAGATCGCCAGCGTGCCGCCGCCGACTTGCAGCGCATAGAGAACCAGCTGCGCCATCTGCGGTTTCCCCTTCCGAATGATCCGCGCCACAGGGCACACACATTCGGCCCCGATGGCAGAATGCCCCCTGACGCAGCCGTATCGCAAGCCAAGATGCCTGCGCGTGGGAAAACAGCACTGGACCTGTGTCACCGGTTGTCTATGCGCACCTCGATCTGGCTTGGGCTCAGCCCCTGAACCCCCAGCAGATGCGCGACCGGAATGCCGCTGATCAGGACCAGGGTGCCGTTGTGGTCGCCAAGCTCTTGCAGGCTGACGGGAGAGGTGCCATAGGATCCGGGTCGCAGCAGTTCGGCATCGCCTTGCACGCTCAGCCCATCCTGTCCGGCGATGAAAACCGTGATGGTGATCAGATCATAGCCATTAAAGACGCCGCTATAGGTCTTGCTCACCACCTTGTCGGCGCCTACGCCGGTGGTGACAAGATCGCCCTCGTCCACGATCAGCGTGTCCTGGCCACATAATCGCTCGACGGGAGCAAGAGGGGCATCGATGCTCCGATGGGTCCGATCAATGCACGCAAGGGAAACAATCACGCAAGCGGTGGACCTTCGCCACGCTGCCCGGTACCGTCTGCGCACGTAGAATCCAGTCCCGATGAAAGCTACCAATGTCCGACGCCTCTCCGACCGCCTATCAGGTGCTGGCCCGCAAGTACCGGCCCGAGACCTTTGCCGATCTGGTGGGGCAGGACGCGATGGTGCGGACGCTGAAAAACGCCTTTGCCGCCGACCGGATCGCGCAGGCCTTTATCATGACCGGCATCCGGGGCACCGGCAAGACGACCACCGCGCGGATCATCGCCAAGGGAATGAACTGTATCGGCCCGGATGGGAATGGCGGGCCGACCACCGAACCTTGCGGGACATGCGAGCATTGCGTCGCCATCATGGAAGGCCGCCATGTCGACGTGATGGAGATGGACGCCGCCAGCCGTACCGGCGTGAACGATATTCGCGAGATCATCGACAGCGTGCGCTATCGCGCCGCCAGCGCGCGCTACAAGATCTATATCATCGACGAAGTTCACATGCTGTCGACGAGCGCGTTCAACGCGCTCTTGAAAACGCTCGAAGAACCGCCCGCGCATGTGAAATTCATCTTTGCCACCACCGAGATCCGCAAGGTGCCGGTAACGGTGCTGAGCCGCTGCCAGCGGTTCGACCTGCGCCGGATCGAACCCGAGGACATGATCGCGCTGATGCGCCGGATTGCCGATGCCGAAGGCGCGCAGATCGCCGAGGATGCGCTGGCGCTGATCGTCCGGGCCGCGGAAGGGTCGGCGCGGGATGCGACCTCGCTGCTCGATCAGGCGATCAGCCATGGCGCGGGCGAGACCAGCGCCGAGCAGGTGCGGGCGATGCTGGGGCTGGCCGACCGTGGCCGGGTGCTGGACCTGATGGACATGATCCTGCGCGGCGATGCGGGCGCGGCCCTGACCGAGCTGGGCGCGCAATATGCCGAAGGCGCCGACCCAATGGCGGTGCTGCGCGACCTGGCCGAGATCACCCATTGGGTATCGGTGGTCAAGATCACGCCGGATGCCGCCGAGGACCCGACCGTATCACCAGACGAGCGCGCGCGTGGTCGGCAGATGGCGGATGCGCTGCCGATGCGGGTGCTGACCCGGATGTGGCAGATGCTGCTGAAGGCGCTGGAAGAGGTGGCCGCCGCCCCCAACGCGATGATGGCCGCCGAGATGGCGGTGATCCGGCTGACCCATGTGGCCGATCTGCCCAGCCCCGAGGAACTGATCAAGCGGTTGCAGGATGCGCCGCCGCCGCCGAACCCCGGCGGCGGGGGGCGTGGCGGTCAGGCTGCCCCGGTCTCTAACGGGGTAAGCGCCAGCTATGCGCCCGCCCCGCGCGGCGGCGGCGGTGGGCCGGTGGCGGCGCTGGCACAGGATGCGCAAACCGCGCTGGCGCGGTTTCCCACGTTTGAACATGTGGTCGAGCTGATCCGCGCCAATCGCGACGGCAAGCTTTTGGCGGATATCGAGATGGATCTGCGACTGGTCAGTTATCAGCCGGGCAGGATCGAGTTTCAGCCCACCGAGCGCGCACCCAGCGACCTGGCGCAGCGGCTGGGCAGTGCGCTGCAACGCTGGACCGGCAATCGCTGGGCGGTGAGCGTGGTGGCGCAGGGCGGCGGCAAGACCATCGACGAGGTCCGCAACGCCGAGAAATACGCGCTGGAGGAAAAGGCGCGCGAACACCCGCTGGTGCAGGCGGTGCTGGCGCAGTTTCCCAAGGCGCGGATCACCCATATCGAGACCCCCGAACAGCGCGCCGCCAAGGTGGTGACCGAGGCGCTGCCCGAGGTCGAGGATGAATGGGATCCGTTCGAAGACGGCTGAGCGCCGCCTCTCGAACGCGGAGCGCCGAGAATTTTCGACGAAAATTCTCGTGGTCGTCCGCGGCGATCGTCGGCGCGCTTCAGACGAGCGTCTTTTGCATGGTGATCGAAGTGGGCCGATCGTATCCGGGATGCGCGGTTTTACCAGTCTGGACAAAACCAAGCCGGGCGAAGGCGGCGTGGTTCTCCACCAGTTCCACCCGCGTTTCCAGTTCGACAACCGGCAGACCCAGCGCCCGGGCGCGGGTCTCGGCCTGCGTGACCAGCCGGCGGGCCAGCCCTTGCCCTCGAAATCCAGCGTCCACCGCAAGCTTGCCGAGATAGAGCCGCCCGGGTTTGGCCGTCAGGAAAACTACCGCCAGCGGGGGTGTTCCCAGCGCCCAGATTTCGTGCCGTGCCGCGTGATCCGCGACTGCCTTCTCGGTGAGTCGGTGCATTGACGAGGGCGGGTCGATCCGGCCATCCATGAAGGCGAAGCTCTTGCGGATCAGGCTCAGAATCGCCCCGATCTGCGGGCTATCCGGTGCGACCCGGTAGGGGGCGAGGTTCACAGCGAAGCCTCCGGGCGGAAATCCTCGGGGATGCTGTCGCGCCCCTCCAGCACCAGATCGGCCATCACCTGGGCCACCTTGGGCGCCATGCCGAAGCCGATCTTGAACCCGCCATTGGCGATGAACTGGCCGGGATAGAGCGGATGCGCCCCCAGCATCGGCGCGCGCGAGCGCGAGCGCGGGCGCACGCCCGCCCAGCGCTCGATCACCTCGGCACCGTGCAACAACGGCACCGCCTGCATTGCGCGGTCCAGAACCGCGTCCAGTGCCGCATCGGTGCCGGTAGGGTCATCGTAATCGCGTTCCGAGGTGGATCCGATTGCCAGCGTGCCATCCGCGTGGGGCACGATATGCACCGTATCGGCAAAAAGCTGCGGCGCCTGTCGCCCGGCATCGAAGCGCAACAGCGCCGCCTGGCCCTTGACCCCGGTCCCCACGGTGCGCCCCTGCGCGCGGTTCAACTCTTCCAGCCCGGCGATGCCGGTGGCATGGACCACCTGTCCCCGGTCAGGCGCCTCGGTCAGTACCTCGACCCCACGGACGGCCAGCGCGGCCACCAGCGCTGCGCAGGCCCGGCGGGGATGCATCCGGGCGCTGAGCGTATCCTGCACCACCAGCCCGGTGGGTGAGGGCGGGCACCAGCCGCCCATCTCGCCAACCGGGCAGACCCGCCATTCGGCCCGCCCCTGCCACAGGGTGCGGGCGCTTTCCGCCCGTTCCTGTGCCAAAGCCACGGCACGATCATCCGACAGCGGCTGGATGCGTCCGGGGCGGCCATAGCCGGGCGACACGCCGCCTGCCGCCTCGACCCCCGCCCAGAATCCTTCGGCCATCATCAGGCTGTCGAACTGGAAGGCCTTCTTGGCATTCCAGTTCTCTGGCACATGCGGGGCCAGCGCACCAACCAGCCCGCCGGACGACCCCGCCCCCGGCCCGAACGGATCGACCACCTGCACTCGCGCCCCGCGCAGGACGCAGGCCCATGCGATGGACAGGCCGAATATCCCCGCGCCGCGTATCGTCACATCGGCCATTGCCATCGCCCGTCCCTTTCGCCAGTGTCGCGCCGATTTCGTAGGGGATATTCGCATGGTTGACCAGCAAGCGGAACTCAGCTGGACCGAGGACCGGATACCGGTCTCGGACCGGTTCGACGATCCCTATTTCTCGCTTGAAAACGGTCTGGCCGAGACGCGGCATGTGTTTCTGGCGGGCAACAGCCTGCCAGAGCGGTTCCGACCGGGCTTTCATATCGCCGAACTGGGCTTTGGCACCGGGCTCAACATGCTGACAGCCTGGGCCGCCTGGGAAGGCGCAGGCATGACCGGCCCGCTGCGTTTTACCAGTTTCGAGGCCTATCCGATGGCGCCGGGCGACATGGCCCGGGCGCTGGCCGCCTTCCCCGAGCTTGCTCCCTGGGTCGAAAGGTTCCTGCCGGCCTGGACCGGGGCGCGCTGCGATCTGGGCACACTGCAACTGGATGTGGTGCAGGGCGATGCTCGCCAGACCCTGCCGGAATGGACGGGCCGGGCCGATGCCTGGTTCCTGGACGGCTTCTCGCCCGCCAAGAATCCCGAACTCTGGCAGGAGGATTTGCTGACCCATGTCGCAAACCGGACAGCGCCGGGCGGCACGGTCGCCACATACACGGCAGCAGGCTTTGTGAGGCGCGGGCTGGAGGCGGCGGGCTTCGCCGTGACACGGGTGCCGGGATACGGCCGCAAACGGCACATGACACAAGGGGTTCTGCCATGACGCAGGGCACAGCACGGGTACAGCAGAACAACATTCCCGCTGGCATCGCGCTGATGCTGGCCGCCACGGTGGTGTTCGCACTTCAGGACGGTATCTCGCGCCATCTCGCGTCAAGCTACAACACCTACATGGTGGTGATGATCCGATACTGGTTCTTTGCCGCTTTCGTGATTGCGCTGGCGGCCCGGTCGCGCGGCGGATTGCGGGCTGCCACCCGTACTGCACAACCGGGCCTGCAAATCTTTCGCGGACTGCTGCTGGCGGGCGAAATCTGTGTGGCGGTATTCGGCTTTACCGTTCTGGGCCTGATCGAGAGCATGGCGGTGTTCATCTGCTATCCGCTTCTGGTGGCGGCCCTGTCCGGCCCGGTGCTGGGGGAAAAGGTCGGCTGGCGGCGCTGGGCGGCGATCGGGGTGGGGCTGATCGGCGTGCTGATCATCCTTCAGCCGGGCATGGGCGTGTTCAACCCCTGGGCGGTGGTGCCGCTGATTTCGGCCCTGATGTTCGCGCTTTATGGTCTGCTGACCCGCTATGCTGCCCGGCAGGACAGCACCGCCACCAGCTTTTTCTGGACCGGTGTGTCGGGCGCCGTGGCGATGACCGCCATTGGCCTGTGGTTCTGGGAGCCGATGAATGCCGCCGACTGGCGCTGGATGGCACTGCTCTGTGTCAGCGGCGCCACCGGGCACTGGCTGTTGATCAAGTGCTACGAGATGGCCGAGGCCAGCGCGGTGCAACCCTTTGCCTATTTCCACCTGATGTGGACCGCGATCCTGGGCATCACCGTGTTTGGCGAGACCCTGCGCAGCGCCGTCATCATCGGCGCCGCGCTGATCGTGGCCGCCGGTCTATTCACCCTGTGGCGCGAACGCGCGCAAAGTCGATCCCGCTAGTTCGGCGGAAAACGGCAACGGCAGCGGTTCATTGCCAAGGCGCGCACGATAGACCGGCAGGCTCTCGGTCACCCGCATGATGTAATTGCGGGTCTCCTCAAACGGGATATGTTCGATCCAGTCGACGATATCCGGAGTGCCGCTGCGCGGATCGCCGAACCGCTCCATCCAGCTTATCGGGCGATTGGGGCCGGCATTATAGCCCGCCGCCATCATCACCACATTGCCGTCGAACTCTCCGGCCAGTTCGGCCAGGTAATTGGCGCCCAGCTTGGCGTTATACTCCCAATCGGACGTCAGACTGTCGGTCGAGTGTCCGCCCAGAATACCCAGCGTGTCGGCCACCAGCCGCGCCGTCGCGGGCATCACCTGCATCAGGCCGCGCGCGCCCGCACCCGAAATCACCACCGGGTCAAACTCGCTTTCACGGCGCGCGATGGCCAGCGTCATTTCGGGCGCCATCGGCAGGTTCAGCCGCCCGACCGGATGCAACGGGTAATAGGCGCCGGTCAGCACCACCCCTTCTTGCGCTTTTCGCTTGGCGATCATCACCGACAGATGCGGTTCCTGCATCTCCAGCGCCATCTCGGCCAACTGCGTCGCCTGTACCGGGTCGAGACTCTCGGCAAGATGGGTCAGGAACCGCTCGGCCAGATCACGCTCTCCGGCGCGCAGCAACAGCAGCCCGGCCTCGAGTACGCTTGACGTCATGAATGCCGCCTCGCGCCAGGGGGGCGTGTCGGGCGGGTTGGCCAGGGCCGGATCGAACGGGCGCCCGATCCGCTCGGCAGCCAGCAGACCATAGAATGAAGTCTGGTGCTCGGCCCCCATGGCATAGGCGGCATGGGCCTTGTCCACATCGCCCAGCGCCGCATAGGCGCGGCCCAGCCAATAGCCTGCCCGCCCTTTCGAAATCGGCGAGTTGACCGCCGCATCGAAGCGCTGGAAATGGGCGACGGCCGCAGCTGGGTCGCCCAGCTTGGCCAAGGCAAGATACCCTGCCAGCCACTCCAGATCGGCATAGGCATAGCCCATCCCCGGTGTCATGAAATGGCGCGCGGCCATCTGATAGGCACGTTCGTTGCGGTCCTGCCGCATCATCAGCCGCGTCAGCCGCGCGCGCGCCTTGCCCCACATGCCCGGCTCGCCCAGCGCCTCGGCACTGACCGAGCGTTCCAACATCAGGTCTATGGCGCTGTCATCCAGCTCCTTTCGGTCACGCCAAACAAACCGGTCATGCGCCAGCCCAGGCGACTGGGCCAATGCCTCGGGCACGGCAGAGATCAGGGCATCGACGCCGGGCACCCGGTCCTTCAACCCAAGCCGCGCCTGCGCCAGCTTGCGCTGATCCTCATCCACCAGCAACAGCATCTGCTTGGCGCTGATGGTGTAACCCTCCCACAGCATACGATCGAGTCGCGCGACATGATGCGGCGCCAGCAGTTTGCCGTAATTCTCGATATAATCGCGTTGCAGCCCGGCCCCCATGGGCAGGGTGCGCCAAGCCTTGACCAGTTCCGCTTCGGCATCGCCCCGCTGTCCCGTGGCCAGCAGCGCCACCGCATAGTTCAGCACGCCCTCGGCGGTCTGTGGCGGTGCGCCCGAGTAGAATTCAAGCACCCGTTCCGGCGGGGAAAGGGTGAATTGCGGCTCGGATTGTCGGCGCAGATAGTCAAGACCCGGCCAATCGCCCCGGCGGTTCAGAAACACCAGCGCATCGCCATCGGTCCCATAGCTCCTGCGCAGCCAGTGCCAGACGATGATATCGCGCGACACCGATCCGCGCGCGCCCGCGACCCTGAGCGCCTCGGTCCAGTTCTCGGCCCGCATTTCCCGCAGAGCAACCCGGAGATTCGCGGCAGCATCGGCCCATACAGGGCCGATTGCCGCGAAACACCAGAAAATCGCTGCCAGACTGACGATCAGAACGCGGGACATCCCTTGCATTTCCTGCCGAACCAAGGCTAGAGCCTTTCACGTTATACCTTGCGCGGCCCGGATCAATTCACTTTCCGGACCAAACGGGGCAACCGGCGGGCAACTGCCCGCTTACCACTCTATCTAGGGAGCGTTTTCCATGTTCAAAGGCTCGATGCCTGCCCTCGTCACCCCGTTCCGCAACGGCGAGCTGGACCTGGAGACGCTCAAACGGCTTGTCGAATGGCAGATCGGCGAAGGCTCGACCGGCCTGGTTCCCGTCGGCACCACCGGCGAAAGCCCCACGCTGACCCACGAGGAACACGAAACCGTTGTGGCCGAGGTGGTCAAGGCCGCCGCCGGACGCGTGCCGGTGATCGCGGGCGCGGGGTCGAACAACACCACCGAAGCGATCCGCTTCGTGCAATTCGCCCAGCGGATCGGAGCCGATGCAGCACTGGTAGTGACGCCCTATTACAACAAGCCCACCCAGCGCGGACTGATCGCGCATTTCACCGCGTTGCATGACTGCGCCGAGATCCCGATCGTCATCTACAACATTCCTGGCCGCTCGGTCGTGGACATGACGCCCGCGACCATGGGCGCGCTGGCCAAGTTGCCCCGCATCATCGGTGTCAAGGATGCCACCGGAGATCTGGCCCGGGTCAGTCAGCAGCGTGCCGCATGTGGCCCGGACTTTGTCCAGCTTTCGGGCGAGGACGCCACCGCGCTGGGCTTCAACGCCCATGGTGGGGTCGGCTGCATCTCTGTCACCGCCAACGTGGCGCCGCGCCTGTGTGCCGAATTCCAGCAGGCGACGCTTGCCGGTGACTATGCCAAGGCGCTCGCCTATCAGGACCGGCTGATGCCCCTGCACGAGGCGATCTTTATCGAGCCGGGTCTGGTCGGCGCCAAATATGCCCTGTCGAAACTGGGCCTGTGCAGCGAAGAGGTCCGCTCGCCGCTGACCGGTCTGGAAGACAGCACCAAGGCCGCCATCGACGCCGCGATGAAGCACGCCGGGCTGTTGTAACGACCCCATCAACAACCCGGCGTCCGATACCTGGGCGCCGGGCTTCTGCTTCTTTCTGGTCAAAAATACTCAAATCGCGGCGTTGCCGCGCAGGCTAACGTTTGCCGTAATAGAGCCCGACCACATGTTCCGCCTGCGCAAAGAACAGCCAGCGCGACGTGGCGATGCCGATCAGATGCGCGATCACGGCAATCAGGGCGAGCAGATGTTTGACGACCACGTCATGCATCGGCACCAGTAACAGCGCCAGCGGCAGGACAAAGCCAAAGCCCAAGGCCAGCATTCGCAGCTTTGCCGCGTGTTTGCGGCCGACGACATGCACGAATTCCCGCAGCAGATAGTTGCTGCCTGTATGCGGTGGCTCAAAGGCGCGCACGGTGCCGCGCGACCCCAACCCGGTCGCGGTGCCGATATCGGTGCCCGAGTTCGCCAGCGCAGCGTCGCCCTGTTTCCAGTAGGCCAGTTGCACCGCACCCGCGATCAGCAGCAGCACGATTGCGGCTGCGCTCTGGCCGGCCAGCAGCGCGCCGCCGGCGAGGCTGAAGGACAGGAACATCGCCGGTGTCAGGTTCATATTCCAGCGCGGAATAGTCTTGAGCTGGGCATAGATCATCGACGTGGTGAACACCGTGATCAGCGACAGCGCCGCGCCCAGCCAGCCCAGCACAGCCCAGCGCTGGTCCAGAAAGATCACGCCGATGGCATAGATCCCCATGAGGATCAGTGCGGCCACCGCAGAGCAGCCCTCGCGGCTGAGCCAGCTTGTGCGCCACTGGCGGAACGCCTTCCAGGCGCGTTCCGGGTGGCCGAGGTGGAATGTCGAGGCCAGAAGCCCGCCGACGGCCAGACCGAAGGCAATGGCGAAGAAGACGAAGGCCACCCAACCGGATACATCCGGCAGGCCAAGACCGAGAAAGGCCAGCAGGCCAAAGCCGAGGCCCGACAAGGTGGTGAAGATGATGACGGAAGGAGCGGGATGCATCAGAGTTTCTCCAGGGCCTTGTCAAGCCAGGCGATGAACCCTTTGGGTTCTTCGGCCACCGGGGCCAGCAGCGGTGCCAGGATATCGATCTGATCTTCGATCCGATCCTTGGGCCGCGGCGGCAGGTACTTGTTGACGGGCTTGGTGCCCATTTCCGGCATCAGGTCCATGCCGCCGCGTTCGGCCACCAGCTGCGACACCGGGCTGTCCGGGTCACCCAGATCGCCGAAATGGCGCGCACCGGCCGGGCAGGTGCGCACGCAGGAAGGCACCCGGTCCACCTCGGGCAGGTTCTCGTTATAGATGCGGTCGACGCAGAGGGTACATTTCTTCATCACGCCTTCGGCCAGGTCCAGTTCGCGCGCGCCATAAGGGCAGGACCAGGCGCAGAGGCCGCAGCCGATGCAGTCGCTTTCGTTGACCAGAACAATCCCGTCCTCCGAGCGTTTATAGCTGGCGCCGGTCGGGCAGACGGTGACACAGGGCGCGTCATCGCAATGCAGGCAGGATTTCGGGAAATGGATCAGCTGGGCGTGCCCCTGGTCGGGTTGCACCTCGTAGGAATGCACCCGGTTCAGGAAGGTGCCCGACGGATCGGCGCCATAGGGATTCTGATCGCTGAGCGGCGCACCGTAATTTTCGGTGTTCCAGCCCTTGCAGGAGATCACGCAGGCATGGCAACCGACACAGGTATCAAGGTCGATCACCAGCCCCAGCTTGCGGTCGGTCGTCTTTGGTAGGCTGGTCATGTCCCGCTCCAATGGCCACAGGCGCGCGCAAGAAAATTCGCCGAATTTTCTTGGCAATTTTCTGTGCAGAAAATTGTTCCGCTCATTTTCCCACCTTCCATGTCAGCTCTTTCGGACCGGTTCCCACGGGCGATTTCAACGCGGGGAACTCGGGCTGGCTTTCAGCTCTCTCCTCGGGGCCCGCCACCTTTTCGATCTTCACCTTGAGGTCGAACCACGCCGCCTGACCGGTCACCGGGTCGGAGTTGGCCCAGCGCAGCCCGTCGCCCTTGGCTGGCAGCAATTCGTGGATCAGGTGGTTGAGCAGAAAGCCCTTGGTGGCCTCGGGTGCATCCGGTTCCAGCGCCCAGGCCCCCTTGCGCTTGCCGATCGCGTTCCAGGTCCAGACGGTGTTTTCATTGAGCGCCGCCATCTCCATCACCGGCACCACGATCTCTCCATGGGGCGAGGTCAGGCGCGCCCAGTCGCCATCCTTCATCCCCTGCTCGCGCATGATTTTCGTCGGCACGTAGAGCGGATTGCGCCCGTGCAGCTGCCGCAGCCAGGCATTCTGCGTGCCCCAGCTGTGATACATCGCCATGGGTCGCTGGGTCAGCGCGTTGACGGTGAAGCCCTCGTTGCCTTGCTGGTCGGTCTCGTACCAGATCGGCAGCGGGTCCAGCCGCTGACTGATCCGGTCGCGCAGGTGATCGGGCGGTTGCCGCTCGCCATGGCCTTCGGCCGCCAGCTGGAACCGGCGCATGGGTTCCGAATAGAGCTGGAACAGGTAGGGCTGCGGGCTGTCATAGAGACCCATACCGACGGCCCAGTCCTGATAGGCCGCGTTCCAGGGTTTGTAATACTGCGCCGCCTCCGGCACGTGTTCGACAAAGAAGCCGCCGTTTTCGATATACCGGTTCAGCTGATCCGGGTTGACCTCGCCGCGCCCGGCCTTGTCACCTGCCGCGCCCCGGAAACCGGCCAGCGGGCCGATGCCGGGTTTGCGCTGGTGGTTGACGATGTAATCGGCGTAATCGGCATATTTCGCCGCGCCGTTCTCATCCGTGAATCCGGGCAGTTTCAGCTTGTTGGCAAGTTGCACCAGCACCGTCTGAAAGCCGCGTACATCGCGGTCGGGTTCGATCACCGGCCAGCGGATCGCGTCGGCGGCGGCATCCGCCTCGCAGATCGGACGGTCGAGCAGCGAGATACAGTCGTGTCGCTCCAGATAGGTGGTGTCGGGCAGGATCAGGTCGGCATAGGCCACCATTTCCGAAGAATAGGCATCGGAATAGATGATCCGCGGAATGACATATTCGCCGCTTTCGTCCTTGTCGGTCAGCATGTCGATCACGCCGCGCGTGTTCATGGTCGAGTTCCATGACATGTTCGCCATGTACATGAACAGCGTGTCGATCTTGTACGGATCGCCGGCATGGGCGTTCGAGATCACCATATGCATCAGTCCGTGCGAGGACATCGGGTTTTCCCAGGTGAACGCCTTGTCGATGCGCGCGGGGCTGCCATCGGGTTTCAGCGCCAGATCCTCGGGGCCGCGCACGAATCCCAGGTGCGGGCCGTCAAGCGGAGCGCCCGGCGTCACCTTGCAATGGGGCTTGGGATGGGCCTCGACCGGCTTAGGATAGGGCGGTTTGAAGCGGAAGCCGCCCGGCACCTCGACGGTGCCCAAAAGGATCTGCAACAGGTGCAAGGCGCGGCAGGTCTGGAACCCGTTGGCATGGGCCGAGACCCCGCGCATCGAGTGGAACGAGACCGGGCGGCCCTTCATCACCTTGTGGGTCTCGCCCCGGAAATCCGTCCATTCCTGTTCGATTTCGAACGCCTCGTCAAAGGCGACGCGGGCGATCTCGGCGGCCAGCGCGCGGATGCGCGACGCCGGGATGCCGCAGCGGTCGGCCACCGCCTCGGGCGCGTACTCCGCGCTCAGGTAACGCTCGGCCATGGACTGCATCACCGTGCGACAGGTGCGTCCGTTCGCCTCGGTGCTGCCCGACAGATCGGGGCGCACGCCGGGACGGTCGAAGGGGGCCAGTTCGCCGCTGACCCGGTCGATCACCAGCACCTTGCCCTCCGCATCACGCAGCAACAGGCCGTGATCGTCGGCGCCGGGATTGTCGATCACCAGACAGGGCGCATTGGTGTAGCGGGCGAGATAGTCGAGGTCGATCTTGCCTGCCTTCATCAGCACGTGGATCAGCGACAGGATCAGCAGACCGTCGGTGCCGGGCGTTATCCCGTACCAGTCATCGGCCACCGCGTTATAGCCCGAGCGGATCGGGTTGACTCCGACCACCCGCGCGCCACGCGCCTTGATCTTGCCGATGCCCATCTTGATCGGGTTGCTGTCATGGTCCTCGGCCACGCCGAAAAGGATGAACAGCTTGGTATGATCCCAGTCGGGCTGGCCGAATTCCCAGAACGCGCCGCCCATCGTATAGATGCCCGCCGCCGCCATGTTGACAGAGCAGAAGCCGCCATGCGCGGCATAGTTCGGGGTGCCGAAATTCTGTGCCCAGAAGCTGGTGAAACTTTGCGACTGGTCGCGCCCGGTGAAGAAGGCCAGTTTCGACGGATCGTTCTCGCGGATCGGTTTCAGCCAGCCGGTCGCGATCTCCAGCGCCTCGTCCCAGCTGATTTCCTGGAACTCGCCTGAACCGCGCGGCCCCACCCGTTTCAGCGGTGCGCGCAGGCGCGAGGGGGCGTTGACCTGCATGATCCCGGCAGACCCCTTGGCACAGAGCACGCCCTTGTTCACCGGGTGGTCGCGGTTGCCCTCGATATAGGCGACCTTGCCGCTCTTCATGTGCACGTTGATCCCGCATCGGCAGGCGCACATGTAGCACGTCGTCTTGCGGACCTCGTCCGAGACATGCGGCGAGGTGTCGATCTGCGGCTGCTGAAAGGTCATTCCCTGTTCCCTTTTTTCGCCAACGGTACTGCGCAAGAATGGATTTGCGAACCGTTTTCTGAAATTCGTCCCATTGTCGGGACGATGTCGTTCGCTTTGCGCTCTTGACTGGTAAAGCTATCTCTTTCCGATCGGCACATAGACCCGTGGGTCCGGACCGTCATAGAGCGTGAGCGGTCGGATCAGGATATTGCGCCGCAGTTGCTCGATGCATTGCACGATCCAGCCCGGCACGCGGCCGATGGCAAATATCGGTACATAGAGGTCCATCGGAATGCCGTGCAACTGGTAGATCACGCCGGAATAGAAATCGACATTCACGTTCAGCCCGTGCCGCGCGTAGGGCTGCATCGCCGCGACCACGGCTTGCAGGATGGCATACCATTCCGGCGCACCCATTTCCTCGCCCAGCTTGCGCACGCCTTCGCGCATATGGCGGGCGCGCGGGTCCTCGGTGCGATAAACGCGATGGCCAAAGCCGGTGACCGGTTCCCGCGCCTTGCGCTTGGCCCGGACATAGTCGGCAGCGTTTTCCGGGCTGCCGATCTCTTGCACCATCTTCATCACGTCCTCGGCGGCGCCGCCATGAGCGGGGCCGGCAAGCGTGGACAGCGCGGTCACGATGGCGCCGTGCAGATTGGCCTCGGTCCCGATGGTGACGCGGGCGGCAAAGCTGGAGGCGTTCGAGCCGTGTTCGGCATGCAGGATGAAATCCACATCGGCCAGCCGGGCGGCATCGGTCGAGGGTTTTTCGCCCTTGAGCATCCAAAGCCAGTTGGCCGCGTGCGACAGGCTGTTGTCGGGGGTCACCGGGTCGCGCCCATTGCGGATTGCCTCGTGCGCGGCGACGATCATCGGGATCTGGCTGGTCAGGCGAATGCCGTTCTCGACAAAGGCCTCCTCGCTGACCGCGCGGCTGCCCGGTTCCAGTGCCGCCAGCGCCGAAACGGCGGTGCGGAGCACATCCATCGGGTGGCCATCCTTTGTGGCACGGATGATGTCGAATACCGCGGGCGGCAGGCTGCGCGCCGCTTTCAGCCGGGAATCGAAATCAGCAAGTTCTGCCACGGATGGAAGCTCGCCATGGATCAGCAGATACGCCACTTCTTCAAAGGTGGAATGGGTGGCGAGATCGTGGATCGAATAGCCCCGATAGCTGAGTTCTCCCTGCGATCCGTCGATATGGCTGACGCCCGAGCGCTCGAAATAGACGCCCACCAGACCACGGTTGATCTTGACCTCGTCGCTCATCGCTGTCTCCCTTCGGTGACTGAATTGGAGGGGCCCATGACCGCACAGCAGCGCGCCATCGAAAAAGCCAGAACCCGCGGGGCGCGGGTGGTGTTTCCGGAAATGGACGACCCGCGCGTGGCGGCAGCCACGGCGGAACTGGCGCGGCTGGGCTTGTGCGAGCCGGTCGGTCTGGGCACTCCCTCGGAGGCCCATGTCGCGGCTCTGGTCGAGGCGCGCGGAGTGAAAGAGGCGGTCGCGCGCCGCATGCTGGGCAAACCCCTGTACCTGGCCGCCGCCATGGTCGCCAGCGGTGAGGCCGAAGCGATGGTGGCAGGTGCCGACAGCCCGACCAAGCGGGTGATCGAGGCGGCCGCCATCGCGATCGGGCTGGCCGAAGGGGTCTCGGTGCCGTCGTCGTTCTTCCTGATGCGGTTTCCTGACGGGCGCGAACTGATCTTTGCCGATTGCGCGGTGAACGTGACCCCCGACGCCGAGGCTTTGGCAGCGATTGCGCGTGCGTCAGAGGTGTCGGCGCGCGCGCTTCTGGGCTCTGCCCGCGTGGCGATGCTGTCATATTCGACCGGCACCTCGGGCGCGGGTGACAGCGTCGACCTTGTCAGATCGGCGGTAGAGGCCACCGGATTCCTGGGGCCGGTACAGGCGGATGCAGCGCTGAACCCCACCATCGCCGCCAAGAAGGGGCTGGGCGCGGGCGATGCCAATGTACTGGTATTTCCCGATCTCGATGCAGGCAACATCGCGTACAAGCTGTGCCAGGAACTGGCCGGCGCACAGGCGCTGGGACCGATCCTGCAAGGGTTCCGCAAACCGGTCTGCGACCTGAGCAGAGGCGCCACGGTTGACGACATCGTCGCGGCGACGGCGGTCACGCTGGCGCTGGAATAGCGACGGGTCATGCGGCCTCCAGCAGGGTCTGGGCGTCGCGGGCGATCATGCGCTCTTCCTCGGCCGGGACGATCCAGATCGCGACTTTCGAGTTATCCGTGTGCAGGCGCGGCTTGCCCGCGTGGTTGGCGTCGGGGTCCATACGCGCGCCCAACCATTCCAGACCGCGCAGGATACGGGCGCGCACGCCAATGGCATTTTCGCCGATGCCGCCGGTAAAAGCGATGGCATCGAGCCCCTCCATTGCCGCGATCAGGCTACCGGCATGGCGCAGCGTCCAGTAACAGAAATGCTCGATGGCGAAATCGCTGTCGGCTGTGTGGTCCAGCATCAGGCGGCGCATGTCGGACTTTCCGCCCGACAGGCCCAACAGCCCGCTTTCGTGATTGAGTATCGCTTTTGTGCGCTCCAACCCATGATCCTCGACCAGGCGCAGGACGGCATTGGCGTCGATCCCGCCCGAGCGGGTGCCCATCGTCAATCCATCGAGCGGGGAATAGCCCATGGTCGTGGCTATGGAACAACCGTTCTTGATCGCACAAAGCGAGGCGCCATTTCCGAGATGGAAGGCCAACAGGCGCGAGGGCAGCGCCTCGCCCGAGATCTCGGGCAGGCGGCGTACCAGCGAGGCATAGCTGAGGCCATGGAACCCGTAACGACGGATCCCCTTGGTCTCGATCATCCGGGGGATTGCGTAGCGGGTCGCAACCTCGGGGTTCGTGGCATGGAACGAGGTGTCGAAACTGGCGAGTTGCGGCAACTCCGGCGCCAGTTCGGCCAGCGTGTCTATCGCGGCGAGATTGTGCGGGTTGTGTAGCGGCGCCAGCGGTGAACACGCGGCGATCTCGGCCCGCACTTCGGGCGTGATGCGCACGGGCGCGGTCAGCTTTCGCCCGCCATGGACAACACGATGGGCGGCGGCGCGCAGGTCCGCGACCTGCACGCCAGCGGCTTCAAGCGATTTGAGCACCGCAGCAAGGGCGGCTCGGTGGTCGATCAGCGGCAACTCGGTCTTTTCCGAACCAACCTGAAGGAAGGACACGCCACCGATACCGGCGGCGAGTCCTGATAGCAGCTCTGTCAGGTCGGGTCCGAAAACCGCAAACTTGATCGACGAGGACCCGGCGTTGAGTACGAGAATGCTGTCTTTGGCGCCGGGTTCGTGCATGTCGCTTAGACCTGCTGTTCGCGCATGTCGGCCTTGTCGATACCGGCCACGCGAACGGGTTTCTTCATGGCGTCGCGGCGGAAGGGTTCGCCCAGTTCCTGATTGATCATCGCTTCGATCAGGGTGGTCTTGCCTGCCTTCTGATCCTCGATGGCCTTGGCCAGCGCGGCGGTCAGCTCGTCCATGGTGCGCGCGACAACGCCTTGCAGACCACAGGCCTTGGCGATGCCGGCATAGCTCACCTGCTCGTCCAGCTCGGTGCCGACGAAATTGTCGTCGAACCATAGGGTGGAGTTCCGCTTTTCCGCACCCCACTGGTAGTTGCGGAACACGATCTGGGTGACCGCTGGCCACTCGCCACGCCCGATTGCCGTGAGCTCGTTGACCGCGATACCAAAGGCACCGTCACCCGAAAAACCAACCACCGGCACATCCGGGCATCCGATCTTGGCGCCGACAACAGCGGGCAGGCCGTAACCGCAGGGGCCGAACAGGCCGGGGGCCAGGTACTTTCGGCCATCCTCGAACGAGGGATAAGCGTTGCCGATGGCGCAGTTGTTACCGATGTCCGACGAGATGATCGCCTCTTTCGGCAGGGCGCTCTGGATCGCGCGCCAGGCCATGCGGGGGCTCATCCATTCGGGTTTCGCATCGCGGGCGCGCTGGTTCCAGCTGGTACCCGGATCGTCATCCTCGTGGGTCATCTCGGTCAGCTGTTGCGCCCAGCGCGACTTGGTCTCGGCGATCTTGGCCTTGCGCGCGGCGCGGCCTTCGTCGCCGGCAGTGCCCGACAGCTGGTTCAGGATGCCGGTCGCCACCTTGGCCGCGTCGCCGATGATGCCCACAGTAACCTTCTTGGTCAGGCCGATCCGGTCGGGGTTGATGTCGACCTGGATGATCTTGGCATTTGCCGGCCAGTATTCCATGCCATAGCCCGGCAGGGTCGAGAACGGGTTCAGACGGGTGCCAAGGCACAGCACAACGTCGGCGTCCTTGATCAGCTCCATCCCGGCTTTCGAACCGTTATAGCCCAGCGGACCGGCAAAGAGCGGATGCGAGCCGGGGAAAGCGTCATTGTGCTGGTAGCCTACGCAGACCGGCGCATCGAGCCGCTCGGCCAGCGCCTTGGAGGCCGCGATGCCGCCCTTGGACAGAACCACGCCCGCGCCGTTCAGGATTACCGGGTTCTTTGCATCCGACAGCAGCGCGGCCGCCTGTGCTACGGCCTGCTCACCGCCCGACGGACGTTCGAACTCGACAATCGCGGGCAGTTCGATATCGACGACCTGGGTCCACATGTCGCGCGGAATGTTCAGCTGTGCCGGGGCACTGGCACGCTTGGCGTTCATGATCACGCGGTTCAGTACTTCGGCCACGCGTGTGGGGTCGCGCACCTCTTCCTGATAGGCGACCATGTCCTCGAACAGTTTCATCTGCTCGACTTCCTGGAAACCGCCCTGACCGATGGTCTTGTTGGCGGCCTGCGGCGTGACCAGCAGAAGCGGTGTATGGTTCCAGTAGGCGGTTTTGACAGCGGTCACGAAATTGGTGATGCCGGGGCCGTTCTGGGCGATCATCATCGACATCTTGCCGGTGGCACGGGTGTAACCGTCTGCCATCATGCCGGCGCTGCCCTCGTGCGCGCAGTCCCAGAAGGTGATCCCGGCCGAGGGGAACAGGTCGGAAATCGGCATCATCGCCGATCCGATGATGCCAAACGCATGCTGGATGCCATGCATCTGCAGGGTTTTGACGAAGGCTTCTTCGGTCGTCATCTTCATGAGATCGCACTCCATGGTGTTCTGATTGGCCGGCCACAACGGGAACCGGCATCTTGGTTAAAGGTTTAGGCGCAACGGGAAGGCAGGCGTTAGGGCCAGAATGAAAACCGGGATAGGGCCAGACCCTACCCAGCATGACGGGCGATGGCGCCAGCGATGCGCTCTATCCCCGGCGCGATGCGGCTGGTCGGGATCGAGGAATAACCCAGGCGATAATAGTTCGTGGGCCGGTCCGGCCCCGAGAAGAAGGCCACTCCAGGCTCGATATGAACGCTTTCGCCGCGCAGAGCCATGGCAAGCGCGCCGCAATCCACCCCGACCGGGGCCTGCATCCAGAGCGACGAACCGCCATAGACACCACGCCCGGCGATGCTGAGGCCATGCTGGGCAATGGCACGCTCGATCTCTTGACGTCGTTGCAGCAGGACCGAGGACATCCGCCGGATTTGCGCGTCGTAATGGCCCAGCGACAGGAAATAGGCAGCGGTGCGCTGGATATGGCCGGGCGGGTGGCGCAGCACAAGCGACCGCAGCGCGCGCGCCTCGCGGATGAACGGCTCGGAGCCGACCATGTAGCCCAAACGCAGACCGGGAAAGAGCGATTTCGAGAAGCTGCCGACATAAACGACACGCCCATCGCGATCGAGCGACTTCAGCGCCGGAGAGGGCGCGCCCAGAAAGGCCAGTTCGAACTCGTAATCGTCCTCGACGATCATCGCGTCGATCTCGCGTGCGCGCTCCAACAGTGCATGACGGCGCGACACCGGCATGGTGGCGGTGGTCGGACTTTGATGGCTGGGCGTGGTAAAGATCACGTCGGTATCGTCGGGGATGGCATCGGGCGGCAGCCCGTCCAGATCGACGCGCAGCGGCACCAGATTGCAGCGCGACTGGATCAACAATTCGCGCAGCGCGTAATAGCAGGGATCCTCGACCGCCGCCTTGCGCCTGCGGTTCAACAACACCCGCGCCGCCAGCCAGAGCGCATTCTGGGCGCCGAGCGTGATCAGGATTTCCTCGGGTCGGGCCGAAATACCGCGCCGAGGCAAGGTGTGGCGCGCGATGAATTCGATCAACAGCGGATCGTCCTGATCGACATAGTCGGCGGTGAGCGAGGCAAAATCCTTTTGTCCCAGCGCCCGCACCGCGCAAAGCCGCCAGTTGGCGTGATCGAACAGCGTTGGATCGGCCTGGCCATAGATGAACGGATAGCGATAGTCGCGCCAATCCGCCGGCTTCTGCAACGTGTCTCCACCCGAAAACTTGCGGGCGATGGCGCGGGACCAGTCCACCGTTTCCTGGTCGCGTTCCATCGGGGCATAGCTGGGCGGGATCGGCGCGTTCTCGGACACGAAATAGCCCGACCGCCCGCGCGAGGTCAGGTAATCGTTCGCCAGCAACTCTGTATATGCCAGCGTCACGGTAATCCGGCTGACCCCCAGATGGGTCGCCAATCGCCGCGACGAGGGCAATTTCTCGCCCACATGAAAACGCCCCGACAGGATGCCTTCGGCGATCATCTGCTGGATTTGCGCCTGAAGCGTGCCCTGCGCGCCCTGTTTCAGAAAGAAGGTTTCGACCGGTATCGCCATGGGCTCACAATAGATTGGACTTATGCTGCCATCAATTTGGACTTATGGGCCGCTGACAAGAGCCTTTGATAGATTGGAGATATGCATGCGAGCCATCTGGCCTTATCGCCCCAAACAGGATGCGTCTTGACGTCTGCAATAATAACTATAAAACTGGTTTTGTGGTTATTTATGGAGCAATCATGTGGGATGAAGCAGCAAGCGGATTTGCCGCCATGGGATCGGTGGCGCGGCTCAAGGTTTTGCGCACACTGGTTCGGGCCGGCCGTCCCGGTCTGACCGTGGGCGAGATCCAGCAGCGCACGGACATGGCGGCCTCGACCTTGGCCCATCACCTCAAGGCGCTGACGGCGGGGGGAGTCATCGAACAGACCCGCCAGGGCCGGCAAACCATCAATCGCGCCCGATACGACCATCTTGAGGCGCTGGCGCACTTCATCATCGCGGAATGCTGCGCCGATCAATGCGGACACGACATACAGGAGACAGACAATGGTTGAGATCACATCTCCCCCGAGGCGCGGACCGGGCCGTCTGACGACATGGCTGAAAACGCCCTGGGCGGTGGCCGCGGGGCTGATTGGCGCGGTGGCGCTGCTGGATCCGGCGCAACTGGTCGCTGTTGTCCGTTTTGCAACTGCCGCTCTTGCGGGAACCGCGCCCTATATCCTCTTTGCCGTGCTGCTGCTGGCCTGGCTCAAGGCGACCGGCGCCGAGGTCCTGGTGGCGCGCGCCTTCGAGGGGCGGGAAACGCGGATGATCCTTCTGGCGGCGCTATTCGGCGGGTTGGCGCCGTTTTGCTCCTGCGAGGTGATCCCGTTCATCGCCGGGCTGCTGGCACTGGGGGCGCCCCTGTCGGCGGTGATGGCCTTTTGGCTCAGCTCGCCCCTCATCGACCCGCCGACACTGTTGATCACGGCGGGCGCGCTGGGCTGGCCCTTTGCCATCGGCAAGGCGGTGGCAGCGGTCGGGCTGGGCCTGTTCGGCGGCTTTGTCGTGCGGGCGCTGTCCGCTGGCGGAGCGCTGAGCGATCCGCTGCGCAACGCCAAGACCCGAGGCTGCGGCTGTGGCGCGCCGAAAACCACGGCGCCGCGGTGGCGGTTCTGGACCGAGCCCGAGCGCACCCGCGTCTTTCGCGCCGAATTCCTCGGCAACGGCCTGTTCTTGCTGAAATGGATGACCCTGGCCTATGTGATCGAGGCGCTGCTGGTCACCTATGTGCCGGCGCAGGTGATCGCTGGCCTGGTTGGTGGCGAGGGGGTGGTGCCCATTGCAACCGCCGCATTGGTCGGCATGCCGGCCTATCTGAATTCCTACGTGGCACCGCCGCTGCTGGCGGGGTTGATGGAACAGGGCATGACAGCCGGGGCGGCGATGGCCTTCATGGTGGCGGGCGCGGTCAGTTCGGTACCGGCGATGGCAGCGGTCTGGTCATTGGTGAAACCGCGCGTTTTCGCGCTGTATCTTGGCCTGGGACTGACCGGCGCGGTGATCGCAGGCCTTTTGTTCCAGACGCTGTGACCGGCTACGACCCCGCGCAGTACTGGGGCAGTTTCAACCGGTACCGCGCCTCGCCGCTGGTGACATAGATGCGCTTTTCAACACAGGCGGTGGTGGTCACGCTGGCTGCCACCGGCCCCTCGGTCGAGGTGATCGAAGTGGCATGTCCATCAGGCAGACGAACCGAGACAAGCGCGCCATTGCGCAGATCCCCGTTGAGCGCGGTCAGAGAAAGCACGTCGAGCGTCAGAAACGCCTCGTGCTCATGGGGTTCTTCTCCCCTGCCGAACAGCAAGAGCCCCCCAAGGATGGCGGCGAACAGCACGGCGGCCACAAGCGCGGCGCCGCGCGTATGGAGAAACGCATAGACCGACACCGCCCGGTGCGGGCCGATCAGTTTGGAAAGCACATCAAGCATGGGTCGCCAAGCATGAAAAAGCCCCGGCCACAGGGCCGGGGCGGTTCCGATCAATAACGGGGATCGTCGTCCTCGTCCTCGTCATCCTTGCCACCCTTGGGCAGGTTGAAGAAGCTGTCGGCATCGATGATCGGGTTGTTGTCATCCTCGTCGTCATCGCTGGTGTCGATCGGCTCGGACAGCGAGAAATTCTCCAGCCCCTCGATCGCGGTCGGGATACGCGGGCCGGTATCCATGCCCAACGACTGTTCGGTCGAAACCAGCTTGCGGCGTTCGTCGTCGCTCATCACGCCGCCCTCGGCGGCTTTCTTGGCGGCTGCCTTTTGCACGACCGAGTCCAGTTCCGACTGGCGGCACAAACCCAGCGCAACCGGGTCGATGGGCTGCATGTTGGAAATGTTCCAGTGGGTCCGCTCGCGGATCGACTGGATCGTCGGCTTGGTGGTGCCGACCAGCTTGGCAATCTGGCCATCGGACAGCTCGGGATGGAACTTGACCAGCCACAGGATCGCGTTCGGGCGGTCCTGGCGTTTCGACAGCGGCGTATAGCGGGGGCCGCGGCGCTTTTCCTCGCCAGCGGCGGCGGGGTTGAACTTGAGCTTCAGCTTGTGCAGCGGATTCTGTTCGGCCTTGTCGATTTCTTCCTGGGTCAGCTGGTTGTTGGCGATGGGGTCGAACCCCTTGACGCCCGCCGCCACATCACCATCGGCAATGCCCTGAATTTCCAGCTCGTGCATGCCGACGAAATCGGCGATCTGCTTGAAGCTGATCGTCGTGTTGTCCACCAGCCAGACGGCGGTTGCCTTGGCCATCAGAGGTTTTGCCATGGCTTGTCTCCTTGCGAATACATCTCTCCCGTCGCCGGAATTCGGCTGCCCCGGGGTCTTGGGGCGGTTTCCGTTGTCGGGGAACTCCGAGCGTATATAGTCGGGCCGGGCAGATAAGGAAAGAGCGAATGCGCTGGTTGATTCTCTGGATTCTGACCGCTGTTTCGGCCTTGGCCGATGGCGAGAAAGCGGGCCAGTTCGACTATTACGTTCTTTCGCTCAGCTGGTCCCCCAACTGGTGCGAGACCACAGGAGATGCACGCGGCGAGGACCAGTGCAACCCGCGCCATGACCACGGCTGGATACTGCATGGCCTCTGGCCGCAATACCAGTATGGCTGGCCCTCCTATTGCCGCACCTCCGAGAGCCCGCCCACCCGCCGGATGACAGCGGAAATGACCGATATTCAGGGCAGTTCGGGCCTGGCCTGGCACCAATGGAAGAAACACGGCACCTGTAGCGGGCTAAGCGCGCAATCCTATTTCGATCTGTCGCGCGAGGCCTATGACAGCGTGGTCCGCCCCGAAGTGTTCCGGCGGCTGGACCGGACAGTGCAACTGCCGGCGCGGGTGGTCGAAGAGGCCTTTCTGAAGGCAAATCCGAAGCTGGAACGCGACATGCTGACGGTGACCTGTAACGGACGCTACATCGCCGAAGTCAGGATTTGCCTGTCGAACTCGCTCCAGCCAGTGCCCTGCGGCCGGGACGTCGTGCGCGACTGCCGGACCGAGGACGCGCTGTTATACGCGATTCGCTGACTTCGATTCAGTTCTGTGCCTTCTGGCACTCGCGCGCGTATTCCAGCGCCTTCGAGGTGCCTTTGAGGTCGATCGCCATGATCTCCTGCCCCTCGGCGCCATAGACCGTCATCACCTTGCGTTGGGCAATGGCATGTACGAACTCGCGGTCGGTAAAGAACACCGTTGCGCCGCGCACCTTGCCCTTGTTGGCGCCGATGGCGGTGGCCTCGAACCGCTCACCATCCAGATCAAAGGTGATGGGATAGCTGCCGCCATCCTCGATGGCGCCCCAGTTCTTGTTGAACACGGTGAAATAGCCGCGATTGCCGGTCCGGTCATAACCCAGCCGCACCACCGAGAGATCCTCGTAAACCGTCTGAATCAGGCAGCCATTGCCCAGCGCCGGGTCGACCATCAGGTTCCAGCCATGCACGAACCCCTTGTCGATCAGCTCCTGCGACCAGGCGGCGGTGGCAGTGACGGCGGCGAGCACAAAGGCAAGAATGCGGGTCATCGGGACATCTCCGGGCGGTGAGTGAGGCTCTATCCTTACCTAGCCGCAAAGCGCGCGGGACAAAAGGAAAACTCCGCCGGGCGTTACCGATTTCATGCGGCTGGTTTGGGGCGTGCTCCATGATATGGCCATCGGGTTCAGCGCCGGGGAATACCCCGGCAAGTCAAGCGATGACGGCGCGGTCAGGCAAAGCCAAAGCGCATGGCGCCCGCCGCTGCGAGTTCGTCATCCAGCGTGCCGGAGGTCAGCAGGTCGAGAACGGCGGTGGCACCTGAGCCCGGTGTCGGGCTGAGGAAGATCGACATGTCTATGTCGGTGGCGAAATCACCGGGAAAGACCGCAGCGGGGGCGAGACCGGGGGTCGACAGAATCGTCGATAGTGGTGCTACGGCCAGTTCGGTGTCCCCTGCCACGACCGAGGCGACCGGTTCGCCGCCGCCCATCGGGCGGCTTTTGGGGCGCAGGGTGTCAGACAGCCCCAGCCGCGCAACCGCATCTAGGAAGATGCGGCCGCTGGTGCCCGCGCCGGTATAGGCGATGCTGTCCGCCCGCCGGAAAAGATCGGCAATTGCGGGCGCGTGCCGGAGGGGCTCTGCCTTGGCACCTGCCCGGCAGCCGACCGCAAGCGGCACCCGGCCAAAGGGCCGGTGCGTGGTAGCATCGACATGGCGGCTGGCGATCAGGGCGGGGACATATTCGGGATTGGTCAGCCCGATATCGAAGGCTTCGCCGGCTGCGATGCGCTCGGGTATCCGCGGGTTGAGGTCGATGATCTGTGTCACCGGTCGGCCCGCTGCCGCGTCGAGGCGCGGGCCGAGGCGCGCCATCAATCCCCGGATCGCTGTGGGCACGAAGATGTGCAGACTGGCTGTTGTCATTGCCGGGCCCTTTTGGCGACCTACCCTCTGGGTCAAAGTACTGGCCTTTTGGAAGCCGGGCTAGAGATCCTTGCGGGCGCGCATCGCGGCCGAAATGGTGCCGTCGTCGAGATAGTCGAGTTCGCCACCGATCGGCACCCCCTGCGCCAGCGAGGTCAGCCGCACCCGGCCGCCCAGCTGGTCGGCGATGTAATGCGCCGTGGTCTGACCGTCGATGGTGGCGTTCAGCGCCAGGATCACTTCCGAGATCGACTCGGCGGTGACCCGATCCGCCAAGCGGGGAATACGCAATTCCTCGGGACCGACCCCATCCAGCGCCGACAGGGTGCCGCCCAGCACGTGATAGCGGCCTTTGAAGACGCCCGAACGTTCCATTGCCCACAGATCGGCCACATCCTCGACCACGCAAAGCTCGCCGGTGGCGCGCCGTTCATCGGTGCAGATGTCGCAGATGTCTGAGGTGCCGACATTGCCGCAGTTTAGGCATTCACGGGCGGTGGCCGCCACCTGCCCCATCAGATCGGCCAGCGGCGTCAACAGCAGCGCCCGCTTGCGGATCAGGTGCAGCACCGCGCGCCGGGCCGAGCGCGGACCCAGCCCGGGCAAACGCGCCATCAGCTCGATCAGCGCGTCGATATCCTTGGTCGATCCGGCCATATCCTGTTTCCCGTGCGCTCCCCCGCTCTGACGCGATCATGCCCGCAGTTCACCACAAAGGGAACGCCACCGTGTCAGAACGGCAGTTTGATATCCTTGGGCAGGCCCATGCCTTCGGTCAGGGCGGCCATTTCCTCTTGCGCCCTTTCGGCGGCCTTCGCCTGGGCGTCCTTGATGGCAGCCAGGATCAGGTCCTCGACCACTTCCTTGTCGTCTCCGTTAAAGATCGAGGGGTCGATATCCAGCCCCTTCAGCTCGCCCTTGGCGGTGGCGGTGGCCTTGACCAGCCCGGCCCCGGATTCGCCGGTGACCAGAATGCTGTTCAGGTCCTCTTGCATCTGAGCCATCTTGGTCTGCAATTCCTGCGCCGATTTCATCATCTTGGCCATATCGCCAAGGCCGCCGAGTCCTTTGAACATTGGGTGTCTCCTGCAAATCCGGTTTGCGCCTAGATACGGGCGCCGGTCCAGCGGCACAAGCCTATCCCGGCGCGGAAGCGCAGCCGGCTGTCTTTGGCCCCGTTCGGTGCTAGTCTTGCCGGCAACCGGATCGCGGGAGGAGAGTGGCCATGTTCGCGGTTGCAGATACGGACAAGCTAGTTGACGACGCGGTGATCACCCCGGAGGCCGCGCGCGAGATCGAGGCGCGATCGCGGCAGGCGATGGTGACACTGGGTATCAACACGGTCCTGTGCCTGGGTATCCTGTCGGCGACGGGCGGGCTTGTCTTGTGGTTGCAGGATCCGCTGGCAGTGGCGGTGGTGGGGCTTTTGTTGCTGGCGGGCGGGTTTGGCATTCTATCGCGTGGCGGCGGCGACTTGCGGATGTTCGGCAATGCCGCGGCATTGATCGGGTCCGGGATGCTATGCGGCGGCGGCACGGCCGAGCTGGTGTCGAACCATCCGCAGATCGCGGGCCAGATGCTGAGTGTTCTGGGCGGGCTGATCATGGCCGGGGCGACACTTGCCTTTGTCCGTGATCTGGTGCGGGCGCCGTTTGTCACCGGGGCGGTCGCGCTGATGGGACTGGCGATGCATGTCGGCGGGCTGGGGTATCTGATTGCCGACAACGAGGTGTCGGGTCTGCCGGTCAGCCTGTTTTATCTTTATACGGCAGCTTTGCTGTTGGCGGGTGGATGGCTGCTGGACGTGCGGCTGATCACGGCGCTGGCCATCGTTCCCTTTGCCCAGATGCTGGATACCGGCACGTTTTATTTCCACGCGGCCTATGTGTTCTATTCGCCGGAATCGACGCTTTCGATCCTGCAAATGGCGGTGCTGCTGGCGGCCTGTCTCTGGGTCGCCGGGCGGTATGGCGAGCGTAGCGCGCGGCACGCGCGCATCCTGGCAATGCTGGGCTTTGTCGTTGCCAATCTTTGTGCGCTGGTTGGCTCGCTCTGGGGCGATGTGGTGGGCGAGACGATCTGGGGTCCGGCAGAGCCGACGGTCTGGACCGAAGACGCCTGGGATGCCTATTCCAGGGCGCGCGATGCCTTTCGCGACAGCGCGGTGGTCATTTCCGAGGGCATCTATTCGGTGCTGTGGGCGGGGGCGCTGGTGGCGCTGTTGTTCTGGTCGGCGCATCGCGGTAACCGGGGGCTGTTCAACGCCTCGCTCGTGTTCGGCGTGATCCACGCCTATACCCAGATGTTCGAAAGCTTTGGAGACGAACCGCTTGCCTATGTCATCGGCGGACTGGCCCTGATCCCGATCGCCTGGGGCATGTGGCGGTTTGATCGGTGGATCAAGGCACAGGCCGTTGATCCAATCGCCTAGGCCTGCAACACCCGGTCGGCAGGCCGGTCGATCGGACCGAAAAGGGGTGCGACAGCTGGTGCCAGATCGCCCTGCGCCCGAAGTTCGGACAAGACCGGGCTGTCCCGTGTTCAGTGCCTAGCTAGGCTGAAAGAGCCAGACTGGCGCGGCGGCCAAAGCCACGCCAGCCGGTATTAAGTCATATTTTGGTTCAACGCTGTGCCTCGGTCCGCAGCTTGTCCATCAGCGCCTGCAAAGTCTGGACATAGAGCGCGCTGGTCAGTTGGCCGTTCTCGTCGAACTGGTTGGAACTGTCGGCCAGATGCACCTCGGGGCCAGTCACAAGGCGCGGCTGGAACGGCACCATGAAGCCGCGCAGAACCGCCTGTGCACGCTCGCCCCCGGCCCGGCCACCTGCCGCTGACATCACTGCAACCGGCTTGTCAGCCCAGGGCTTGCCACTGGCCCGGCTGACCCAGTCGAGCGCATTCTTCAACGCGCCGGACGGCCCCTTGTTGTATTCCGGCGTCGATATGATCACCGCGTCCGCAGCAGCGATCTGATCGGCAAGGCGCTGAACAACCTCTGGAATGCCGTCGGCGGCTTCGTTGTCGCCATCGTAGAGAGGCAGGTTCAGATCGGCCTCGGTATAGCTCACCGGTCCGAAAAGCCGCGCCGCCTCGCGCAGCAGTTTGCGGTTGGTCGAGGCCGCGCGCAAGGCGCCGCTGAGGCCCAGCAGGGTGAGGTCGGTCATCGGGTTCTCCTGTTTCTGCGTCCCCTTTTACCTAGAGGGCAATCCCGCCGATCCAAACCCCTGACCCCGCGCAAGCGTTGTTCAAATATGCAGGGGTCCATGGGCGCGATCTGCCTTGGCTCAGCCGACGATGATCACCTGCCCGGTCAATGCGCCCTCGACGCTTTTGGCAAAGGCCCGGCCAACCCGACCGGCGGCCACCGGTTCATGGCCGGGAAACCACGCGCCATAGCGGGGAACAGAGGCATCCAGCAGACCGGGACTGACCACGTTGATCCGTTGCCGGCGTGGCATTTCGAGCGCCGCGCCCACGACAAATCCGCCAAGGGCGCCATTCGCGGTCGCCGCACCGGCGCCCATCGGGATCGGATCGCGGTCGAGTACGCCGCTTGTCAGCGTAAAGGACCCGCCTTCGACCACATGGTCGAACCCACCCAGCACCAGGTTGATCTGGCCCATCACCTTGTTTCGCTATCCGATCATGAAGGTCTCGCGCGTGAACTCACACAAGGCGCCGAAATGTACCTCTCCGGCTGTCGAGACCACCGCATCGACCATGCCAGTCCGGGCATACATCGCGGCGACCGACTGAGGGTCGGCAATATCGACCGTCACGTCACCCCGGCTGCGCCCGGCTCGAATAAGCTCGTGCCGACTGCCCAATTCCTTGCAAACCGCCCTGCCGACGTCGCCTTCGGCCCCAACCACAATGATCCGCATCTCATCCTCCTTCGATCTCGGAATATCTCTGCAACTTGTGCGCCAGCAGCGCGGCGCAGCGGTCAAGCGCGGCCCGGCGCAGTTCAAGGTTGGCGGCATGCTCCTGCAACATCCGGCGCCGCTCGGGGATGGTGGCATCGCCCTGCCGGTAGAGCTCGGCAAAGCGGCGCATCGCGCGCAGCTCCATCCCGGTTTCGCGCAAGGAGGCGAGCAGTCTGAGCCAGTCCGCCGTTTCCGGTGAAAACCGCCTCATCCCGTCAGCGCCGCGCGCAATCGGGGGCAGCAGCCCCGAACGCTCGTAGAAACGGATCGTGTCGATACTCAAACCGGATCTGGCGGCAGCCTCTGCAATCTTCATCCGCGATCTCCGCCGTTGGGTTTTCCCAAGCCTACCGCCCTTGAGTGGCTCCAGATCAAGCGGTTTCTGCGGATTGTTAAAGACACCGGCGGAAACGCGAAACCCCGCGCCTTGCGGGGCGCGGGGTTTGAGTGCCTGGGCTTGTTGCCCCGATCAGTTGCGCGGGATCACCACGATCTCGACACGCCGGTTCTGGGCCTTGCCCTCGGGCGTCAGGTTCGAGGCGATCGGGCTGTTCTCGCCCATGCCCAGAGTCGAGATCCGGTCATAGGTCACGCCGCCCGCCTGCAGGATGTCGGCCACGGCGCCAGCGCGCCGCTCGGACAGACCCTGGTTATAGGCAGCCTCGCCGTCGCTGTCGGTATGGCCGATGACCTGCACCGTCGATTTCGGATAGCGGACCAGATGCGCCGCGACCTTTTGCAGATCCGACCGCAGGGCCGGACGCACCGTGGCGCTGTCGGTGTCAAACGTGATGTCGTTCGGCACGCTCACAACCAGACGGTCGCCGGTATTGGTGATGGTGATGCCGTCATTGGCCAGTTCCTGACGCAGTTCGGCGGCCTGCTTGTCCAACTGGTTGCCGATCAATCCGCCACCGGCGGCCCCGATGGCCGCACCGGCCAGTGCACCCAGGCCGGGATTGGAATCGTTGGCGATGGCACCAACACCGGCCCCGAGGATACCGCCGATCAGCGCGCCCTGCTTGGCCTGCCGATTAGGGTCGGTATTGGTGCTGAGCGAGGCCGGGTCTGTGCAGGCGCCCAGCGCCAGAACGACTGCCAGCCCGGTGGCGAGTGTAAGTTTTGTCTTGGTCATGGGTTCACCTTCTGCTCCTGGTCCCGATTGCCGCGGGATTTGTTGCTTTTGCCCCAAGTATATCACTGGGCGGGCCGGTACAAACAAGCAACAAAGCGGTGAAATCGGCGGTTCCTTGCGCATCGCCCTACCGCGCGCTGGCCGTGGCGGCCTCGTCCCAGCGGCTTTGATCCTGCCAGAGCTGGCGCAGGGCCTTGGCCTGCGGGGCAAAGCTGTCGGGCAACAGGTCGCAGGCCCAGATCCGGTCGGTGCGGAAATTGCGAAACCCCTGCCGCAACTCGCACCAACCCGCCAGCATGGTGCAGTCGAGGTGATAGATCAGGCCGACCGGGCGCAGCACGCGCTGTGTCCGGGCGCCCTCTCCGCTGCGATACTCTATCCTGAGCTTGCGCGCCTCACGAACGGCCGTGCGCAGCAGTGCGATGGGGGTACAGCCCTGCCCGGGATCGTCGGCGGGCGCGCCCCAGGGCGCCACCCGCAGCCAGTCGGCCGGATCGTGCAGCGCGTCGATCTTGGCGCAAACCCGTTCTGCGGCCTGTTGCAGGGCGCTGTCGCCGGTGCGGGCCAGCATCGAGAGGCCGACGCGCAGCGCCTCGACCTCTTCCTGGTCGAAGTTGAGCGGCGGCAGGTCATAGCCGCCGCGCATAACGTAACCCAGGCCCGCCGCGCCCTCGATCGGGGTGCGCATGGCCTGAAGCGCCGCGATATCGCGATAGACGGTGCGGGCCGAGACCTCGAGCCGCGCGGCCAGATCCTCGGCGGTGATGGGTGCGGTGGCGGCGCGCAGGAGCTGGATGATTTCGAACAAACGGGTGGAGCGGCGCATGGGATCCTCTGGAACACTGCTGACACCTTAGCACAGCCCCCTGACAACGGGGTGTCAGCAGGGTTGCGGTCTGATGGCGGGCGTATCGACAGCCATAGGAGACCGACCATGCCAAGCCGCGACCACCATGTCCTGATGGCCCTCAGACTGGAGCGTTGGAGCAAGCCCAAAACACTGCGCAATTGGGAGACCGAGAGAGGGCTTGCCGCCCGGCGCGCGGTCCCGTCGAGGCGGTTGCATCTGTTGCGCTGGATGGCAGCGCGCTGGCGCTAGGCCTCGCTGCGGGCCGCTTCCCAGGCCAGCATGGCACGTTTCACCGGCAGACCCCAGTGATAGCCGCCCAGTCCGCCGGATTTGCGCAGGGCGCGGTGGCAGGGGATCAGCCAGCTGACCGGGTTGCGCCCCACCGCCGTGCCCACCGCGCGCACCGCGCGCGGCTGTCCGATGGACTGGGCCAGTTCGCCATAGGTGGTGACCTGGCCCGAAGGGATGCGCAAGAGCGCCTCCCAGACCTTGATCTGCAAGGGCGCACCGATCAGGTAGAGCGGCACCGGCTCCAGCCGGTCGCTGGCGGCGCCAAAGGCACTGAGCGCCCAAGGGCGCAGGCGCATCGGGTCCTCGACGAAGGTGGCCTGTGGCCAGCGCGACAGCAGATCCTCCATCGTGGCCTCGGGGCCCGCCTCGGCGGCGAAGCCGATGCCGCAGATGCCGCGCTCGGTTCCCATGACCAGTGCGGGACCAAAGGGGCTTTCGAACCAGCCCCAGTAGATCGTCAGATCCGCGCCCTTGCGGGCATAGTCGCCGGGGCTCATCGCCTCCCACCGGACGAAGAGGTCGTGCAGGCGCCCGGTGCCCGAGAGACCGACATTCTGGGCCGCCTCCAACAGCGTGAACCGTTCCTCAAGCAGCGCCTTGGCATGGCCCAGCGTCAGGTATTGCTGGTATTTCTTGGGCGAGACCCCGACCCAGCGCGAAAAGACGCGCTGGAAATGCGCGGGGCTCATGTTCATCCGGGCGGCCAAATCGTCCAGCGACATGCTCTCGCCGCCTGCGTCGATCAGCTCGATCGCGCGGCGGATGACGCCATAGTGATAGCCCTCTTCCATCGTCTGAACATTCATGTCGCACCTCTTTGTCTGAACTGGAGAGTAGCGCGCGGGCGCCGTTGTCGCGACCCGGAACCTGTGCAAATATTTGTCAACTGAGTTGACGAATCGTGCCGTCCGGTCCAGTACTATGGGCATGACACGTGAACCCGATCAGCTTTATCAGGCGGTACAGGCCACGCGGCCGCTGTTGCGCAACATCACGGCAGCGGTGGAGCGGGGGAGTATGCGCGAGGGCGTAACCGTGGGACAGCGCGCCATTCTTGAAGGTCTGTCGCTGGCTCCCGGCGCCACGGCGCCGCAACTGGGCGCCACGTTGCAGATGAAGCGGCAATATATCTCGCGCATCCTGCAAGAGGTGCAGCGCGCCGGGCTGATCGAGCGGCGCGCAAATCCCGAACACGCGCGGTCCCCCCGCTATTGGCTGACCCCGAGGGGGGAGGCCATCATCACAGCGATCCGGGCGGATGAGATGGAGAAGCTGGCGCTTTTCTCCGAGGGGTTCTCACCCGCCGAGCTTGCCGCCCATCACAAAGTGCAGCTTGCCCTGACCCGGTTCTTTGCAGACTTGGCCAAGGAGGCCTGACATGTCCGTTCTCTGGATTTTCGCCGCCGGGATCGTGATCGCGGCTCTCTATGTCCGGCTGGAGATCCGCAAGATCGGCACTCCGACCAAAGGTCCTGTGATCGACCGCGCTGTGCGTCCGGAAACCGCGCTGCTGGTGATCGACATGCAGACCGATTTCACCTCGCTGCCTGTGTGGCAATCCGCGCAGTTGGAAATCGCGATGGAGAATGTCGGAACAGCGGTGGATGCGGCGCGGTGGGCGGGGATGTCGGTGATCGCGATCCGGCAGGTGTACAAGGCCGGGCTGGCCCGGCTGTTGAACGGCTGGTTCAATCAGGGGCGCGGCAATGCCGGGTCGGCGGGCATCGGGCTGGACCCGCGCCTGGGACTGGTGCCTGATATCGGGTTCGAGAAATCCATGGGTGATGCCTTTTCCGAACCCGCGTTGGAGCGATATCTGGAGGAAAACCGGATCGGCACCCTGATCCTGACCGGTCTGGATGGCTGTCACTGTGTCAAGAACACTGCGTTTGGCGCTCTGAACCGGGGATATGCGGTGCGGATCGATCCCAAGGCAGTGCTGGCGGCCAATGAGGTCGAATGGTCAAAGGTACAGCAAAACCTGACGGCAGCCGGGGCGGAATTGGGCGCGACGGCGGCCTAGGCGCTGCCTTTTCAATTGCGGGGGAGTGTCTGTCAGGGCATTAAGGCCCGGATGGCAAAGCAACTCGATTACCACACGATCCGCGAGATCTTTACCCGGTTTCAGGCCGCCGATCCCGAACCCAAGGGCGAGCTGGAGCATGTGAACGCCTATACGCTGGTGGTGGCGGTCGCGCTGAGCGCGCAGGCCACCGATGCGGGCGTGAACAAGGCCACCCGCGAATTGTTCAAGATCGCCGACACGCCGGAAAAGATGCTGGCGCTGGGCGAAGAGGGCGTGACCGAGCATATCAAGACCATTGGCCTGTTCCGTCAGAAGGCCAAGAACGTGATCAAGCTGAGCCGCATCCTTGTCGAGCAATATGGCGGCGAGGTGCCCAATTCGCGCGCCGCGCTGCAATCGCTGCCCGGTGTCGGGCGCAAGACCGCCAATGTGGTGCTGAACATGTGGTGGCGCATCCCGGCGCAGGCGGTGGACACCCATATCTTTCGCGTCGGCAACCGTACCGGCATCTGTCCGGGCAAGGATGTGGACGCGGTCGAACGCGCCATCGAGGACAATATCCCGGCCGATTTCCAGCAGCACGCGCATCACTGGCTGATCCTGCACGGCCGTTACCATTGCAAAGCCAGAAAGCCGATGTGCGGCACCTGCCTCATACGTGATCTGTGCCAATTCGAGGACAAGACCCTATGAAGACCTACGATGTCGTTGGCATCGGCAATGCCGTTGTCGATGTGATCTCGCAAGCCGATGACAGCTTTCTCGACCTGATGGGAATCGAGAAAGGCATCATGCAGCTGATCGAGCAGGAGCGCGGCGAGGTGCTCTATGCCTCGATGAAGGAGCGGGTGCAGACGCCGGGCGGTTCGGTTGCCAACACCATTGCCGGCGCGGGCGCGCTGGGTCTGGATACGGCGTTTATCGGGCGGGTGCGCGACGATGCGCTGGGCCATTTCTATGCCGATGCGATGAATGAGGGCGGTATCGACTTCGTCAACCCGCCGGTGGCGGGCGATCTGGCGACCTCGCGGTCGATGATCTTTGTCTCGCCCGATGGCGAGCGGTCGATGAACACCTATCTGGGTATCTCGACCACGCTAAGCTCGGCGGATGTGCCCGAGCAGGTGACGGGCAATGCCAAACTGATGTTCCTCGAAGGCTATCTGTTCGACCACGATGCCGGGAAATCCGCGTTTCGCGAGGCGGCGCGGGCAACCCGCGCGGCGGGCGGCAAGGCGGGGATCGCGATTTCCGATCCCTTCTGTGTCGACCGGCACCGCGCCGATTTCCTGTCGCTGATCCAGCACGATCTGGATTTCGTGATCGGCAACGAGGCCGAAATCCAGTCGCTGTTCGAAAGCGACCATCTGGACGATGCGCTGATGCTGACCTCGGGCATCTGCCCGCTGGTGGTCTGCACCCGTTCGGGCGACGGGGTGACGGTGATGGACGGCACGGTGCGCATCGACGTGCCGGTGGAAAAGGTGGTGCCGGTGGATGCCACCGGCGCGGGCGACCAGTTCGCCGCGGGCTTCCTGTTTGGCATGGCCACGGGCCGCGATTACGAGACCTGTGCCCGGATCGGCAATGTCTGCGCGCGCGAGGTGATCGGCCATATCGGCCCGCGCCCCGAAACGAACATGGTCGAGCTGCTGAAGGAAAACGGGCTGCTCTGAGTTCGGGCTCGGGAGGGGCGCTGCCCCTCTTGCCCTGCGGGCAATTCACCCCGGAGTATTTTCGACCAGAAAGAAGCAGAGGCTGAGGCTGGGAGTCCTCCGGAGTTCCGGCTACACCTGAGCGGCGCGCGCGTTTGCAGTCTCGGCGCTGTGAAGTGCCTTGGCCAGCAGGGTGGACAGAGCCGCTTGTTCCTCTGTCGTCAATCCCTCCAAGAGCTGCGCCTGCGTCGCCACATGGGCGGCCATCATCTCGTTGATCAGGGTCAGCCCCCTGGGGGTGAGCGCAATGATCACGCTGCGGCTGTCATCGGGGTTCTTGCGGCGTTCGACCAGTCCGTCCTGTTCCAGCCGGTCGATCCGGTTGGTCATGGTCCCTGAGGCGACCATGGTGGCATCGAGCAGCGCGCCGGGGGAAAGCGCATAAGGCGGACCCGAGCGCAAGAGCGTGGCCAGAACGTCGAACTTGGCCGCGTTCAGCCCGTTGCGGGCAAAGTTTTCCTGCATCCCCTGTCCAAAAGCCATCGACAGCCGCGCGACCCGGCCGATCACCGCCATTGCCCGCGTGTCGAGGTCGGGGCGCTCGGCCGCCCATTGCCGGGTGATAAGGTCTACATGATCCATGATCCGGGTTATTTCGTCGATTTATCTTGACGTCAAGATAAATGATGTTATCTCGACGTCGAGATAAATTGATGAGGCCCCCTATGTCACGGACAACGGATATCGCCCTGACCGCAATCGCCCCGGCCATCTGGGGCAGTTCCTATATCGTCACCACCCAGTTCCTGCCCGCGCATTCGCCTTTTGTCGTGGCGCTGCTGCGGGCGCTGCCTGCTGGGTTGCTTTTGATGCTGCTGGTGCGTCAATTGCCGCCTCGGGCCTGGATCGGGCAGTTGCTGATCCTGGGCGCGCTGAACTTTGCGGTGTTCTGGTCGCTGCTCTTTGTTGCCGCCTATCGCCTGCCGGGAGGGGTGGCCGCGACGGTGGGCGCGGTACAGCCGCTGATCGTCGTTTTCCTGTCAGCGGTGGCGCTGGGCACACAGATACGGCTGAGAGCGGTGCTGTCAGCCTTGGCGGGGGTCGTCGGCGTGGCGCTGCTGCTGTTGGGTCCCGAGGCGCGGCTGGATACGGTAGGCGTGCTGGCCGGGCTGGGCGGCGCGCTGTCGATGGCGGTGGGCGTGGTGCTGACCCGCAAATGGCGGCCCGATGTGCCGCTGGTCACATTCACCGCCTGGCAGTTGACCGCCGGTGGTCTGTTGATGATCCCGGTGGCCTGGCTGGCCGCGCCCGATTGGCCCGGCTTGAGCCTGATCAATCTGGCCGCGCTGACCTGGCTCAGCCTGATCGGCGGTGCGCTGACCTATATCCTGTGGTTTCGCGGTCTGGCGCGGATCGAACCGGCAGCGGTCTCGCTGCTCGGCATCCTCAGCCCGTTGACGGCGGTGATCCTGGGCTGGCTGGCGCTGGGCGAATCCCTGAGCCCGGTTCAGGGGTTGGGCGCGATCATCGTGCTGGGCGCGGTGTGGATCGGGCAGCGCCCGGCGGACGCGCCCCGACGACTGCGCTTTGCTCAGCCCAGATGCGGGGCAAAGGCCGCAACGACGCGCTCGTAGACGTCACGCTTGAACGGCACGATCTCGGCCACCAGACGGTCGGGGTCTTGCCATTTCCAGCGGCTGAATTCGGGGTGGTCGGTTTCCAGGTCAATCTGATCGTCGTGGCCCAGAAAGCGGAACAGGTACCATTTCTGCTCCTGCCCGCGATAGCGCCCCTTCCAGATGCGCGGCACAAGGTCATGCGGCAGGTCGTAGGGCAGCCAGCCCTCGGTTTCTGCCACCCTTTCGACCAGATCCGCTGTCACGCCAGTCTCTTCCCATAGCTCGCGCAGGGCGGCCTCATAAGGGTCCTCGTCCTCGTCCACCCCGCCTTGGGGCATCTGCCAGGCATCGGTGTTCTGGTCCATGCGTTGGCCGACAAAGACGAACCCATCGCCATTCATCAGGACCACGCCCACGCAGGGGCGATAGGGCAGCGCGGCAATCTGTTCGGGTGTCATCCGGGGCCTTTCATTGCGGTTGGCCCTGTCTATCAAGCGACGTTACGGCGGCAAAGGGGGTGACGTCGGGTTTCGCGTGACAGGGGCGCGGGCTAGGGTGATCCTGCCCGTCAAATCCGAGGGAGAGTAATTCCGATGACTGCGTACCCACATATGCTTGCGCCGCTTGATCTGGGCTTTACCACGCTGAAGAACCGCGTGCTGATGGGCTCGATGCATACCGGGCTGGAAGAGACCCGCGACTGGAACCGGGTGGCCGAATTCTATGCCGATCGCGCGCGGGGGGGCGTGGGGCTCATGGTGACCGGCGGTATCGGTCCGAACATGGAAGGGTCTGTCCTGCCGGGGGCGGCGATGATGACCAGCGACAAGGATGTCGCGAACCACTCCATCGTCACCGCCCGGGTGCATGAGGCGGGCGGTAAGATCGCGATGCAGATCCTGCATGCGGGGCGCTATGCCTATGGGCCGAAATGCGTGGCACCCAGCCCGGTGAAATCGCCGATCTCTCCGTTCCCGCCGACCGAGCTGGACGAGGAAGGGATCGAGAAGCAGATCGGCGATATCGTCAATGCCGCGGTGCTGGCGAAGCAGGCGGGCTATGACGGGGTCGAGATCATGGGGTCCGAAGGCTACTTCCTGAACCAGTTCCTGGTCACCCATACCAACAAGCGCACCGACCGCTGGGGCGGGTCTTATGAAAACCGGATGCGCCTGCCGATCGAGGTGGTGCGCCGGACCCGCGAGGCGGTGGGCACTGATTTCATCATCATCTATCGCCTGTCGATGATCGACCTTGTTCCCAATGGCTCGACCTTCGACGAGGTGGTGCAGCTGGCGAAAGAGATCGAAAAGGCCGGGGCCACCATCATCAATACCGGTATCGGCTGGCACGAGGCGCGGATTCCGACGATTGCCACCAGCGTGCCGCGCGCGGCCTTTGCATGGGTCACGAAAAAGCTGATGGGGCAGGTGTCGATCCCGGTGATCACCTCGAACCGGATCAACACGCCCGAAGTGGCCGAGGACGTGCTGGCAACCGGCTGCGCCGACATGGTGTCGATGGCCCGCCCGATGCTGGCGGATGCGGATTTCGTCAACAAGGCGGCAGCAGGACAGGGCGACCGCATTGCCCCCTGCATTGCGTGCAACCAGGCCTGTCTGGATCATACGTTTGGCGGCAAGCTGACCTCGTGCCTGGTGAACCCGCGCGCCTGTCATGAAACCGAACTGGTGGTGGAGAAGGCGGCGGCGCCCAAGAAGGTTGCCATCGTGGGCGCCGGTCCTGCGGGCCTGTCGACGGCGATCACCGCCGCGCAGCGCGGCCATGCGGTGACCGTGTTCGACAAGTCGGACGAGATCGGCGGTCAGCTGAACATGGCCAAGCAGGTGCCGGGCAAGGAAGAGTTCTGGGGGCTCGTGGACTGGTACCGGGTGATGCTGGCCGATCTGGGTGTGACCCTGAAACTGGGCCAGGCGGTAGGCGCCGATGATCTAAGCGGATTTGACGAGGTGGTGATCGCCACGGGCGTCAGCCCGCGCGATCCGGCGATCCCGGGACAGGACCGGGCCAATGTGCTGAGCTATATCGATGTGCTGCGCCACAAGAAGCCGGTGGGCAAGCGGGTCGCCGTGATCGGTGCCGGAGGCATCGGGTTCGACGTCTCCGAGTTCCTGCTGGAAGAGGGCCACAGCCCGGCGACCGACCTGCCGCTGTGGATGAAGGAATGGGGCGTGACCGATCCGGGCGAGCATCGCTCGGGCCTGGCGCCCGAGGGGCCGCAGCCCGCCAAGCCCGAGCGCGAAGTGACGCTGTTGCAGCGCAAGGCCAAGGCGCATGGCAAGGACCTGGGCAAGACGACAGGCTGGATCCACCGCGCGACGCTGAAGATGAAGGGTGTCAATTTCGTGGGCGGCGTCAACTACGAGAAGATCGACGACGACGGTCTCCATGTCAGCTTTGGCGAGGCGCGCGAGAACCCGACGGTGATCGCCTGCGACACCGTGGTTCTGTGTGCCGGTCAGGTCTCGGACCGGTCGCTGGCGGATGCGCTGGAGGCCAAGGGCGTGCCCTGCCATGTGATCGGCGGGGCGGACGTGGCCGCCGAACTGGACGCCAAGCGCGCGATCAACCAGGGCACCCGGCTGGCGCTGTCGTTCTGATCGGGGCGATGGAGAGATTTTTCGTCGAAAAATCTCTGCCTCCGGCGGGAGTATTTGCAGCGAAATGAAGGGGCAAAGCGCTTGGGCCTTGGCTGGGTTTCATGGTAGCGTTCAGCCATTGGTTGCAAGGATTGAACGCTCATGTCGGAAAAAGCGCTTTATGAACCTCTCTCTGCCGGAGACCCACTGTTTTCGGGCTATCGGTTTCGCACCGGCGATGCAGGTGGCCCGCAGACCGAAGGGCTGGGTCTTGGCCTGGGCGGCGAGAACGGGCTGCAACCGGGCGATCCGGTTGCGCTCGATCAGCATTACGTGCGCGCGGTGGCCTTTACCCGCGAGGCCAGCGGCAAGGTCAGCTGGTTCAACAGCCTGTTCAGTGCGCAGGCCAGCGGCAAGTCGGTGGGCGTGTTGCAGGAGGCGAAATCCTTCATGGTTGGGACGGTCGATGGCCAACAGGTGGAGATCGGCGTTGCGGTTCTGTTGAAGATCGAGGCCACCAGTTTCAAATCGGATGCGCAGGTCTCGGTGGCCAATATCGCGGCCGAGGCGCAGCTGGGCCTGTCGCGGGCAGAGATGGAGATCAGCGTAAGGGGCTATACCGGGGCGCTGGGCGACATGCTGCCCGCGCCGAGCGGGGTCGACCTGACCTCGTACACCAAATATCTCGAAGCGTTCGAGCGCATCCAGAAACATGTGTTCGGGCCGGGCGGCGCGGCGCAGTATTCGCCGGTCGTTCTGGGCAAGCTGCGGGCCGGTGCCGGGGGCGATTGACCGTCACACGGATCGGACCGCGCCCCCTGTTGGTTGAAACGTCTGTTGCGCTGGTTGTTCTAGCCGTAGCTTGCGCGGCTGTCGTCGGGGGCCTGATCGCGGTCGGTCATGCCATAGTCGCGGATCACGCCCGCCACGCGCAGGCGGTAGTCGGCGAAGAGCGCCTCGCGCCCACGGGTCTGCGCGCCGCGATGGGCGGCAAGCTGACGCCAGCGGGTGACGGCCTCTTCATCCTCCCAGAACGACAGCGACAAGAGCTTGCCGGGAGTGGTGAGGCTCTGGAACCGTTCGACCGAGATGAAGCCCGGCATATCGTCAAGCAGGGCGCGCATCCGGCCTGCGAGATCGAGATAGGCGTCCTGTTGCCCGGGGGCGGGTTCGACTTCGAAGATGACGGCGATCATGTCGGCTCTCCATGCGGGGTGGAGACCAGTTTGAGCCATGTGCGGTCCTCGCGCAAAATGAACTTCTCGGTTTGGGCGAAGTCGTAGTTCTGGCGCCCCAGCGGATCGGCGGCGAGGCGGGCGCGATAGGCCTCGTATTCGGTCAGGCTCGGGATGTTGTAGATGCCATAGGCGAGGGTCGATGAGCCCTCGTGCGGGGCGTAGTAACCGATCAGGTCGGCGCCGCAACGCGGGATCGCCTGTCCCCAGGTGCGGGCGTAGCGTTCGAACTGGGCCCGTTTGGTCGGGTCGATATGGTAGCGGATGATGCAGGTCAGCATGGGGGTCCTTTCGTCTGGACCCCCGTCTTAGGGTAAAGATCGCGGGCGAGGGTTCGCCCGCGGCCGAAGTCTCGGTCCTTACTTCACCTCGATGGTGATCACCTCGGACACGATCGGGGTGCTGTGGGGCACATGGGTATGGTCTCCCATCACCAGTTGCAGCGTATGTTTGCCCGGTTCGAGGTCGAGCGTAACCTCGGTCTGGCCTTTGCCAAAATGGCGGTGGTGCTCATCGGCGGGAAGGGCGAATGTCAGCTCTTCGGCCCCGTCTTCGCCCTGACCCATCGGGGGGCGGTCGACCAGCAGGTGGTGATGACCGGTATTCTCGACCTCGGTCCCGGCGGGGGCGACGCCCATGCCGCTGAGACCGAAGATCACCGTGACCGGAGAGGCCACGGTATCGCCATCGGCGAGATTAGCGAAATAGACCCGCGCCTCGGGGTTGGCGGGGGTATCGCCGCCCGCCAGGGCTGCCGTCGCCAGAAGGCCGATACCAAATGCGGCAAGAAAGCTTTTCACAACCAGTTCCTCGTTGCTGAAACACTGGTGGCATCCTACGCGATCGCGGTTCCGGAATCGAACACGGATTACAGGCACACGTACTTGTGTATTGACCGGCAGAGACGCAAGGTCTGGCGCAATGGCTGGGAAATGGAGCGGGCATGATCACGACAATCCTGATGGGGCTGGTGCCCAGCTTTCTGATGGTTGGTCTGGGCGGCGCGGTGCGGGACCGGCTGACACCTGCGGCCTGGCAGGGGCTGGACAAGCTGAATTTCGAGGTCCTGTTTCCGGCCTTGCTGTTCTTTGCGGCCAGCAACCGGCCTATTGCAGTGCAGGATGTGATCCGCATCGGGCCGGCCGTTTGGACAGTGATGGGGCTTGCGTTGATGCTTGGTTACCTGGCCCGCCGAGCAGGCCCGGAGCGGTTTCTGGATTTTGCCGGGGCCTGGCAGACCACCTGGAGATTCAACAGCGCGATAGCCTTTGTCGCGGTACCAACGCTGCACCTGGCCGAAGTCGGTCAGATGGCGGTTGCCATCGGCATGGCGGTTCCGGTGGCCAATCTGCTGGCGGTCTCCGCCCTGTCGCGGGGCGGTAACCTGACCCTGTGGGCCACGGTGCAGAAAATCGCGCTCAACCCATTCTTGCTGGCCTCGGTCGCCGGGGTGGCGGTGGGCCTGTCGGGATACAAGATTCCGGATCCGATCCTTGCACCGGCGCAGATGTTGGCCCACGCCGCCATTCCGATCGCCCTGCTCTCGATCGGCGCCACCATGGACTGGCGAGCCCTGACCCGGCTTGATGTGTTCAACGGCTATCTCTGTTCGGTGCGGTTGCTCCTTACCCCTGCAACGGCGTGGCTGCTGTGCCGCTTGCTGGGGGCCGGTCCCGGTCTGGCGGCGGTGGTGATCCTGTTCGCGGCCCTGCCGACGGCATCGGCGGCACATGTTCTGGCGTCGGGTTTTGGTGCCGACCGCAGGCTGGTCGCAACGCTGATTGCCCAATCCACCCTGCTCAGCGCCGCGACCTTGCCATTTTGGATCTATGTAATCGGCATCAGTTTCTGAAAACTGCAACGGGCTTTCGCTATTGTTTCCCTGTTTCCCCGCCGCAAACGATCCGCGACAAAACCCCGATATTATCCCAGCTCTGCCCCGTTCTCGCCCAGATCTGCGCGGATAAGTGATCCTCAAGCAAGATCAATCAGCCGAGGAACCGAGCATGGACCGACTGACAGAAATGGAAGCTTTTGCCAATGTCGTGGACCAGGGCGGGTTCACCGACGCGGCCAAGAAGATGGGTATCTCGAAATCCGCGGTATCCAAACATGTTTCCAGTCTCGAAGCACGCCTTGGCGCCCGGCTGTTGAACCGGACCACGCGCCGGGTATCACCCACCGAAATCGGGCTGGCCTATTACGACCGCGCCCGCCGCGTGCTGAACGATGCCGGAGAGGCCGACGCGCTGGTGACCTCGATGCAATCGGCGCCCTCGGGGCTGCTGCGGATCTCGGTGGCTACCGATTTCGGCGTCAATCACCTGTCGCCGGTGCTGTCCGGGTTTCTAGCAGAGTTTCCCGATATCACCGTCAACATGGTCCTGAACAACCGCTATGTGGAACTGATTTCGGAAGGGTTCGACATGGCCGTCCGCATCGGTGAGCTGGAGGACAGCACCCTGCGTGCCCGCAAGCTGAGCGAAACGACCAAGCGAATGATCGCCAGCCCCAGCTATTTCGAGAAATACGGGCGCCCGCAAAAAATCGACGATCTGAACGAACACAAGCTGTTGCACTATTCCAGCCAGGCTTCGGGCAATGTCTGGAAGCTGACTGCGCCGTCGGGCGAGAAACGTCAGGTGCGCACCGCCGGCTGGCTGAGCGTGAACGACGGCCAGTCGCTGCTGAATGCTGCCATCTCGGGCCTCGGGATCGCCTATCTGCCCTGCTACCTGTTCGCCGATGCCATGGAACAGGGGCTGGTCGAGGATGCGATGCCGTCGCTGCCCGACGAAGTGCAGGGCATCTACGCGGTCTATCCGCCGGGCCGGTTCACCCAGCCCAAGGTGCGCGCCTTCATAGATTTCCTGGTCCATTCCTTTGCGGACAAGGGTCCGATGAACTGGTAATTCTCCCCGCTTGCTTCCCTTGGCAAGAAAACTGCCCCGCGCCCGGCGCGGGGTTTTTCTTGTGGAGCGGAGAGGCAAAACCGCACCGCCCTGTCACCCGTGAAAACGTGGAGAAGCAGCCAGGCAGTGGTGCAAACAGCAATGCCGAGGCGAACAACGGCTTGCTTCAAACAGAAAGGGGTCTGGATTTTTCGTAAGAAATCTGGTGGAGCCTAGGGGAGTCGAACCCCTGACCTCTTGCATGCCATGCAAGCGCTCTCCCAACTGAGCTAAGGCCCCGGACCGGCCAGCGAACATGCGCGTCGCTGCGGTGAGCGGACGTTTATGAGAGCGGCCGGGGGAGTGCAAGCGAAAAAACGGCGAAGTCGCAGATTTTCCCGCAGTTGGATACCGGCCGGCCGGGCACGAAAAAAGGGCGGGACAAAGCCCGCCCTGACTTACGCGCATCCGATCCGGTTCACTCGTCTTCCGAGGACATATCCTTGATGTCGTCCAGCGAAACGCTGTCCTCGTCATCATCGTCTTCAAGGATGTCATCATCCAGATCCATGTCGACAGAATCGTCATCGCTGTCGTCCAGCACGATTTCGTCGTCCTCCACGGTCTGGCGGGCTTTGCGGGTGGCGGCATCCTCGGCATCGGCAGCGATCATGCGGCCCTTGCCGAGATCGAGTTCGACAACCTCGCCCGTATAGGGGCTGACGATCGGATTCTTGTTCAGGTCATAAAACCGTTTGCCTGTGGTCGGGCAAACGCGCTTTACACCCCATTCTTCCTTGGGCATGTGAAATCCCCTTGATATCTGGTGAGTCGCAACGACGATTCCGGCCTCGTGCCACATGAGGTGCAGACTGTCAAAGCCTTTACGCCAGAGGGAGCGCGATATGGGGCAGCATCATCTGCCGGGACAACCACCGGTGCCGCTGACGCTCAGACGCTCGGCGCGTGCACGGCGGATAAGCCTGCGCATATCACAACTGGACGGGCGGGTCACGCTGACCCTGCCACCGGGTGTGCCCGAGCGCGAGGCCATCGACTTTGCCCACAGCAAGGCCGACTGGATTCGCGGACATCTGGCCCGGCATGCGCCCCGGCGGCAGCCCGGATATGGTGACGCGATTCCGATCGAGGGGGTCCCCACCCGTATCGTTCCGGCGACGGGGCGGCGGATCCAGCTGCGCCCGGGTCAGGTCGAGGTGCCATCGCAGGGAATGGAGGCGCGGCTGCACCGGTTCCTGCGCGAACTGGCGCGAGACCGGCTGGCAGCGGCCTGCGATTTCTATGCGGCCGAACTGGGCCAGACCTATAGCCGCATCACCCTGCGTGACACGCGTTCGCGCTGGGGGTCCTGCACCGCCGAGGGCGGGCTGATGTTCTCTTGGCGGCTGATTCTCGCGCCACCCTCGATCCTGCGCTATGTCGCCGCCCACGAGGTGGCGCATTTGGTCGAGATGAACCATTCCTCGCGGTTCTGGGGCACGGTCACCCGCATCCACGGACCCTATGAGGAACCGCGCCAGTGGTTGCGCGACAACGGCACCCAGCTTCACAGTTACCTCTTCTAACCCTGTTGGTCCGAACAGGGTGAGTTGCTAAGGTGACCTTGGGGAATGAGGGGTCGGGGCAGCATGACCGGACAGGAACAGCGACGGTTGGCAGCCATCATGATGCTGGATGTCGCCGGCTTTACCCGCCTGATGGGCGAGGACGAGTCGGGCACGCTGGCGCTTGTCCTGGATGCACGCCGCACCCATGTCGAACCTGCGCTGGCACGCCATGACGGGCGATTGGTCAAGTTGCTGGGCGACGGGGCACTGGCGGAATTCGCCAGCGTCACCAGCGCGCTTGATTGCGCACGCGAAATTCAGACCGCGATGCGGAACCATCCCCTGGAACTCAGGATCGGCATCAATCTCGGCGAAATCATTGTCGAGGATGACGACATCTATGGTGATGGGGTCAACGTCGCTTCGCGGATCGAGGGCCTGGCGCGTCCGGGCGGCATTGCCGTTTCGCACAGCGTCTTCGAGCAGGCCCGCAAACGGGGGGACCTGCGGTTTGTCGATGGCGGCAAGCATATGGTCAAGAACGTGGCCGAGCCGGTCGCGGTGTTTCACCTGACCACTGAAGACGGCGAAGGCGCGGTAGCCCCCAAGCGCCAAGGGCCTGCGCGGCGGCGACTTCAGCCTCTTTCAATCGTGGCAAGCGTCATCGCCGCCGCCGGTCTGGCCTTTGCCTTGCTGGGCCGGGACCTCGGCATTGGCGGGCACGACAGTGCAACGGTCGCTGTGCCGGAGGCGCAGGACCGGCCCTCGCTGGTTGTCCTGCCCTTCGCCAACCTCTCGGGCGATCCCGAGCAGACGTATTTCAGCGACGGTATGACCGACAACCTGATCAACGATCTCAGCCAGATCGGCGGCCTGCTGGTCATTGCCCGCAACACCAGCTTTTCCTTTCGCGACCGGCAAGAGGCGATGGACGCGCAGACCGTCCACAAGGTTCTGGGCGTGCGGTATGTGGTCGAAGGCAGCGTGCAGCGCGCCGGCGATCATGTCCGCATCAATGCCAATCTGGTCGATGGCACGACCGGGTTCCAATTGTGGGCCGGACGGCTGGACCGCGAGTTCAGCGATCTCTTCGCGCTACAGGATCAGGTCGCCTCGCAGATCATCGATGCGCTCAAGATCGAATTGACACAGGACCAGCGGCGGCGGTTGTCAAAGCGCCATACCGACAATCTGGAGGCCTATGATCTGTTCCTGCGCGCCTGGGAGGAGATCTGGAGGTTCAACGATGAATCGCGCAAGGCGGCCCAGGCCTACTTGTGGTCCACGCTGGATCTGGATCCGGATTTCGCGCTGGCAAAGGCTATCCTTGCAACCACCTATACCAATCGCACCGGCGTCTCGCTGACCGCCAGCGCCGAATCGCTGGAAACCGCGTATCGGCTCGCCCGTCAGGCGGTGACGATCGACCCCGAGTTGCCCGCCGTTCATGCCTCGCTGGGACTGGTTCACATGTTTCGCCGGGAATACGACAAGGCCGATGCCTCTTTCGCACAGGCGGTAAAGCTTGACCCGAACTATGCCGATGGTTTCGGAATGCAGGCCTGGAACTGGCATTACGCTGGTGAGCCGGAGCGCGCCCTGGCCGGGTTTGAGCACGCCATGCGCCTGAACCCGCGGGCGCCGTTTCCCTATCTGAATGCAATCGCCGAAGTGCATTTCAGCCTTGGCAACCTGGAAGCGGCGCTGGAGTGGAGCACCGAGGCGCTGGAAAGAAATCCCGAAGCGCTGCGCCAACGTCTGCTGCAAGGCGCGATCCTGACCGAGCTGGGCCAGATCGAGGATGCCGAATGGGAAGTGGTCGAGGCACTTGCGCTTCAACCCGGCATCACGATTGCCAACCTGCCCGATATCTATCCCTATCGCGAAGGTAGCACGCTCAACCGTCTGGAGCAGGCATTGCGCACCGCCGGCCTGCCGGAATGACAAGGTCGGCTTGACGCCGCTTGCGGATGTGATCACATGGAAGCATGCAGAACCCGCGCCCGACCGACCAGACAGCTGCCGCCCATGACCGGGTTTATCGCACCCTGCGCACCCGCATCATGCATGGCGAAATGTCACCGGGTCAGGCACTGACCTTGCGCGGCATTGGCAAGGAATTCGCCGTTTCGATGACCCCCGCGCGCGAGGCGATCCGTCGCCTTGTGGCCGAGGGGGCGTTGTTCCTGTCCAGTTCGGGCCGCGTGTCGACCCCCGAGTTGAGCAGCGACCGGATCGAGGAATTGGCCGCCCTGCGTGCGCTTCTCGAGGTGGAGCTGGCCAGCCGCGCCCTGCCGCGTGCCCATATGGCTCTGATCGACCGGTTGCAGACGATCAACGGCACGGTGGCCGAGATGGTGTCGAAACGCGATGCGGTGGGGTATATCCGCACCAATCTGGAATTTCACCGCACCCTTTACCTTCGGGCGCAGGCGCCGGCGATGCTGGCCATGGCGGAAACCGTCTGGCTGCAGTTGGGGCCGACGATGCGCGCGCTCTATGGCCGACTACGCCGCACCGATCCGCCGCAATATCACAAGCTGATCATCGCCGCACTCAAGGCAGGCGATGAACCCGGATTGCGGCTGGCGGTGCGTTCCGACGTGACCCAGGGCCTGCGGCTGTTGGTGACGTGAGCAATAGCCCTCAGGGCTTTGTCGCGATCTGGCTCACATAGGACATGAATCCAAAGAACTTTTGGGCCTCCAGACGCTGGCGTGCCTCGGATTTCAGGGCCGCCGCCGTTTCGGTGAACAACACCCCATTCTCCACCATCTTGTCCGCACCGCGGTCGATAACAGTCAGAAAATACCCGGCCTCGCCCTCGGCCACGTATCCATGCCCCCGTCGAGCACCCAATTCGAACCCGGCGTCAGTCAATAGATCGCCAACCTGCCGCATGATCCACAAGTTGGTGACATTCTGATTGATCATGAACCGCACAACCTGCTCCAGCGGATCGAAATCCCCGATCTGGGTCGTGGCGGTGCTGTAATCCCCGTCACATATCGCCAGAACCCCACCCGGCCTGAGGATGCGGAACGCCTCGGCAATCGCATCCCTGGGGCTGGGAACATGGCAAAGCAGCGTATGCATCAAGACCATGTCCACGGATGCATCCTGCAACCCCGTATCCCTGGCGTCACCGGTTTCGAAGCGCAAATTCGGCTCGGTGGCAAACTGCGCGCGGGCGCGTTCGACCATGACGGGTGATGGCTCAATCCCCAGCGCGTTGGAGGCGCCTGCAAGTTTGATCAGGTCCAGTGTGACATGGCCGGTGCCAGAACCGAGCTCAACGGCGAGAGCGCCCGGCGGCAACTCTAACCCGCACAGATATGCTTCGCGGATTGCGACTTGTGACGGGTCAAGGCAACGCAGTTCCATAGCATCCGCGATTGCGGTTTGAATGGCACGGTCCTGTGCTGCAAGGTTCGAATATGGATCTGACATTTCGGCCCCCTGAACTCGCAAGTTATCCGGTCAGCGTCCCATGAAACGGCCTAAGAACCAAATCGACGCCACCGAAACCCATGATGGCCCGACGCTTGGCCAACAGGGCTTGGATGATTTTCAGAACTGCGACATTATCCAGTGAACAACAGGGGAGAGAAACCATGACATATTTCACCCGTCGCGGTGCGCTGGGGCTGATCGGTGGCGCGGCCACCTTGCCGATGCTGGGAACACCGGCCCTGGCAAATCCCAAGATGACGGTCGGCGCGTTGCGCTTCACCAGCCATGCAGCGTCCTTTGTCGCCTTCGAGCGCGGCTATTTCACTGACGAGGGACTGGACGTCGAATTCAAGTTCTTCGAGGCGGCCCAACCGATGGCGGTGGCAATCGCCAGCGGTGACGCCGATTATGCCGTCACCGCAATCACCGGCGGCCTGATCAGCCTGGCCGAAAAAGGCGCAGCCAAGGTGATCGGCGGCGCGCTGAGCGAGGAAAAGGGCATTGACGGCCAAATGATCCTGGCCTCGAACGCGGCTTATGACGCGGGGCTGACCAGCGCCGCGGCGCTGGACGGGCGCAGCTTTGCGGTGACGCAGCCGGGCTCGTCCTTCCACTATATGGGCGCCAAGATCGCGGCGGCCGAGGGCGCCTCGGTCAAGTTCACGCCGCTGCAAAAGGTGGGCGCGATCATCGGCGCGATGAAATCGGGACAGGTCGACGCCTGGACCATCGTGCCCCATATAGGCAAGGCGCTCTCGGGCGGTGGTGCGGTCAAGCACATCGGCATGGTTGCGGATTATCTGCCCGACTATCAGGTCACCACCGTGTTTACCTCGGCCAGCAATGCATCCGGCGAACGGGCGCAGACCGAAGCGTTCCTGCGCGCCTTCTCGCGCGGGGCGGCGGATTTCAACGCGGCCCTGGTGGACAAGACCGCCGGGGACGAGGCCGGGGTCGAAATGGTCAAGCTGGTGCACAAATATGTCTATGCAGACCAACCCTTCGAGAAGGCCGAGAAATCCATCCGCAACGGCGCGATGCGCCTGAACAAGGATGCGGGACTGAACATGGGTTCGGTCGAGGATCAGCTGGGCTGGTTCAAGTCCGAAGGTCTGGTCAAGGACAGCATCACCACCGAGGTGCTGGTCGACGGATCTTATGCACCGATGATCTGACGGCACATGGAGCTCGCGGTTCGCGGTCTGACCCATCGCTATGGCGACATGGTGGTGCTGGACGATGTCTCGCTGCATATCCCGGCGGGCGAGATCCTGTGCGTGGTCGGTCCGTCGGGCTGCGGCAAGTCCACGCTGCTCAGGATGCTGGGCGGGCTGGAACAACCCGATTGGGGCGAGGTGCTGCAAGGCGGCACCCCGCCCGAGGGCTGTCTGAACCCGCTGACCTATGTGTTTCAGGATTTCGCCCTGCTGCCCTGGCGCAGCGTGGCGGGCAATATCTCGTTGGTGCTCGAAGATCACCGTCTGCCGGGCGACCGGGTGCGCGCGATCATCGAGGATGTGCTGGCCCGCACCCGGCTGTCGGATTTCCACGATGCCCTGCCCCGACAACTGTCGGGGGGCATGAAACAGCGGGTCGCCATTGCCAGGGCGCTGGCGGTGAACCCGGCGGTGATGCTGCTGGACGAGCCGCTCTCGGCGCTGGACGCGCAGACGCGCGAGCTGTTGATGGAGGATCTGGTGGCCCTGTGGGAGCGGCAGCCCTTTACCGGCGTCTATGTCACCCACAACCTGGCCGAGGCGGTGCGCCTGGGTCACCGCATCGCGGTGCTGTCGCGTCGCCCTGGCCGCGTGCGCGAGGTGATCGAGGTGCCGGGGACGCTGTCGGAACGGCATGCAGGGGACGCGGGGCTGGAGGCGATCCAGGCCCATCTCTGGGCACTGATGCGGGACGAGGCGATGGCCGCCGATCTGGAGTTGCTGGATGCCTGAGATCAGGGTTCCCTTTCGTGGCGGCGGTTTCCGTCCCGAGGCGCGGCGCGGCACTGGCATCGCGGTGTTCGTGCTGCTGCTGTTCCTGATCGAATGGGGCACGCGGACGGGCTGGATTTCCAACCTGACCCTGCCGCGCCCTTCGGACGTGGCCGCGACGCTGGGTGATCTGGCCCGGTCCGGCGCGCTATGGACGCATCTGCTCCCGTCGCTCAGCCGGTTGGCGGTGGGCTCGATTCTGGGAATCAGCGCGGGTGTTGGTGTGGGCGTGCTGATCGGGCTCTTCTCTTACATCCGGGCCGGGCTGGTGCCGCTGGTGGCGGCGATCTTTCCGATCCCGAAGATTGCCTTGCTGCCGCTGTTCGTGATCTGGTTCGGCATCGACGAAGGGTCGAAATACGCGCTCATCGCACTGGGCACCTTCACGCCCACGGTGGTGGCCACCTATGGCGCGGTCGACAATGTCGACCGGGGGCTCATTCGCATGGGTCAGAGCTTTGGCCTGGGCTGGTGGTCTATCGTGCGCAAGATCGTGCTGCCCGGCGCGCTACCCGGCATCCTGTCGGGGCTGCGGGTGTCGCTGGCCATCGGCATCATCCTGCTGGTCGCGGCCGAGATGCTGGGCGCCGAACACGGGATCGGCGCGTATATCCTGCAAGCGGGCGCGCTCTATGATCTTGAGCGGCTTTTTGCCGGTGTGGTCATTCTGTCCTGCCTCGGCGTGCTGACCAGCTGGGCCATCGGCAAAATCGAGAAACGCTTGCTGGTCTGGCGCGGCTGATCGCGGTATCTTGCGGCAAAACAAACGAGCAGGATTCACCATGATTGATCGTCGCCTTTTTACTTTCGGCTTGGGAGCGCTGACGCTTTCGGCCTGTGGCGGGGCTACGACCGCGCCCACCGCCGCGCCGGCAGAAGCCTGGCCCACCGTTCCCAACGCGGGCTGGACCGCCTGGGTCGCCTCTTTCAAGGGGCGGGCTTCGGCGCAGGGCATTTCCGCCTCAACCCTCGACAGCGCGTTTCGCGGGGCGGGCTACATCCCAAAGGTGATCGAGCGGGACCGCAACCAGACCGAGTTCAAACGCTCGCTGGAGGATTACCTGGCCATCGCGGCCTCGGACGAGCGGATCGCGACCGGCAAGCAGATGCTGGCCCGGCACGGCGCGCTCTTGGACCGGATCGAGCAACGTTATGGGGTCGACAAGGCGGTGGTGACCGCAATCTGGGGGCTGGAAAGCCGCTATGGAACCCGGCGCGGCGATGTGCCGATCGTCTCGGCCCTGTCGACGCTGGCCTATGACGGTCGGCGCGGCGCGTTCTTCGAAAAACAGCTGATCGCAGCGATGAAGATCCTGCAAAACGGCGATACGTCACCCCGAAACATGACCGGAAGCTGGGCGGGTGCGATGGGCCATACCCAATTCATCCCGACCTCGTACCTGGCCTATGCGGTGGATTTCACCGGCGACGGGCGGCGCGATATCTGGTCCGAGGATCCGACCGATGCGCTGGCCTCGACCGCCGCCTATCTGGCCAATGCGGGCTGGGTGCGGGGCCAGCCCTGGGGGGGCGAAGTGGGATCCGCCGCTGCCAATTCGGGCACGCCGCTGGCCGTGCTGCAACCGCAGGTGCCGGGACCCAAGATCGCGGTGTTCAAGAATTTCAACGTGATCAAGCGCTACAATAACTCCGACAGCTACGCCATCGGCGTCGGCCACCTGTCGGACCGCCTCAAGGGCGGCGGGCCGTTCAAGGCATCGTTCGGGCCGGACGAGACCGGTTTGACGCTGGAAGAGCGCAAGGAGTTGCAGACCCGCCTGACGGCGGCTGGATATGATACCGGCGGTGCAGACGGGGTGATCGGTTCGAAAAGCACCGCAGCGATCAGCGACTATCAGCGCGCGCGTGGGCTGGCAGTGACCGGCACGCCCTCGGTCGAGCTGTTGCGGATGCTGCGCTGAGCTGAGCGGGGCGGGGGCGCTGCCCCCGTCGCCCGATGGGCGACTCCCCCGGAGTATTTCAGGCGAAATGAAGAGGCACGCGGCGCCCTTTCCTATGCGGCCAGCCCTTTGGATCCGATATCGAGGAATTTCTTGCGACGATCCTTGATCAGCGCCTCGGCGGATTTGCCCTCAAGCTCCTTGAGCATGGCGGCGATGGAGGTGCGTACCGCCTCCATCGCGGCAGCCTTGTCGCGATGGGCACCACCGCGCGGCTCGGGGATCACGCGGTCGACCACGCCCAGTTTCAGCAGGTCCTGCGCGGTCAGACGCAGCGCTTCCGCGGCCTCGCGCATCTTTTCGGCATTCTTCCACAGGATCGAGGCGCAGCCCTCGGGCGAGATCACCGAATAGATCGAATGTTCCAGCATCGCCACCCGGTTGGCGGTGGCAAAGGCGACGGCGCCGCCCGAGCCACCTTCGCCGATGATGACCGAGACCAGCGGCACACCAGCGCGCAAGCACATCTCGGTCGAACGGGCGATGGCCTCGGACTGGCCGCGCTCTTCGGCGCCCTTGCCAGGATAGGCGCCCGCGGTATCGACCAGGGTCACCACCGGCAGACCGAACCGGCCGGCCATCTCGATCAGGCGCACCGCCTTGCGATATCCTTCGGGCCGGGCCATGCCGAAATTGTGGGCGATGCGGGACTTGGTGTCGGACCCCTTTTCGTGGCCGATCACCATGACCGGGCGGTCATTGAACCGTGCCAGCCCGCCCATTACCGCCAGATCATCGGCAAAGTTCCGGTCGCCGGCCAGCGGCGTGTATTCGGTGAACAGCGCATCGACATAGTCGCGGCAATGCGGGCGTTCGGGGTGCCGGGCCACCTGGCATTTCCGCCAGGGGGTCAGATCGCGATAAAGCTCGTCCAGAAGCTTGGCCGCCTTGGCATCGAGCGCCGCGGCCTCTTCTGCCACGTCCATCTCTTCGTTGGCGCGGGCCAGAGCGCGCAGTTCCTCGGCCTTGCCTTCGATTTCGGCCAGCGGTTTCTCGAAATCCAGATACTGGGTCATGGTGCCCTCACGTCGCGGAGTTTCACGCTATATGACCTCAGGTCGCGCAGGATGCAACTCGGCAAGATTTGTGGGACGCTTCGATGGCAGTCTGCCGGGGCAGAGGAAACAGGCATCAGGCAATGACAGATTACGAAGGGCGCATCCTGCGGGTGCTGAACTACATCCACGACAATCCGGGCGGCGACCTGTCGCTGGACCAGTTGGCGGATGTGGCGGCGATGTCGCGGTTTCACTGGCACCGGGTGTTCCGGGCGCTGACGGGCGAGACCTGTGCCCAGACGGTGCGGCGGATGCGGTTGCACCGCGCCGCCACCGCACTGGTACAGACCCGGTCGCGTGTGGACGAGATCGCCGCCTCGGTCGGTTATCCCAACCCGGTCTCCTTCGCGCGCGCCTTTGCCGAGGCCTATGGGCAAAGCCCGTCGGCCTTTCGCCGGGCCAATCGGCTGTTGCCGCCTCTGCCCCCCTTCAAGACAAGAGACTATCCGATGCTTCCCGTGGAAATCCGCGATGAACCTGCCCGGCGTCTGGCTGGGATCGCCCACAAAGGGGCCTATGCCACCATTGGCCGCAGCTTCGAGAGTTTTTCGGCCCTGTGCCAGTCCCGCAACCTGTGGCGGCAGATCGCGGACTCGGTTGCGGTCTATCTCGACAGCCCCGACTGCGTGCCCGAGGCGGAACTGCGGTCCTTTGCAGGCGGAACATGGCGCGGCGAGGATATCCCGCAAGGGATGGAAGAACACCACCTCCCCGGCGGCAGGACGGCGGTCATGACCTACAAGGGTCCCTATTCCGGGCTTGCCGCCGCCTATCATTCTCTGTTCGGCACATGGTTGCCCGGTTCGGGCGAGGAGCCGGCGGACAGCCCTTGTTTCGAGATTTACCTCAACGATCCGCGCGCGGTTCAACCCGAAGAACTGCTGACCGAAATCTGCCTGCCCCTGAAGTGAGGCCTTGGTCGTGACCAATGAAAACCTGGATGTCTCACTCGACCATCTCGCGGGCTTCGATCTGCGCGCCTTTCGCCATATCGGACCCTATGCGCAGAAGGCCGCGGGATTTGCGCAACTCCTCTCCTGCCTGCCGCCCGATTGGCGGACACGCGGCTGGGGGCCGGTGGCCGGGCTCTACCTGTCCGACCCGGCCCGAACCCCGCCATCGCAACAGATCTATCTTGCCGGATGCGCGGTACCGCGGGACACAGGCGAGCTTGCGGGTCTGGAACCGTGGCGCCAGAGGCCCTGTCATTGTGCCATACATCGCCATGTGGGACCCTATGACCAGATACCAGACAAGTTCCGCAGCCTCTACGAGCGCGAGTTGCGGCGCCTGCGGGTCTGGCCCGATCTTGCGCCGCCTTTCGAGATCTATCACGACGATCCTGAACACACGGCGCCCGAGGCGCTGCGCACCGATCTGTGCATTCCCCTGCGACCCTAGCCGGGCCAGAGCACCGGGTAGAGCGACAAAACAAGCAACCCGGCCATGGTCCAGTTGAATACCGTCAGGCGGCGTGGATTGGTCAGCAACCGCGCCATCTGCTGACCCAGCACGGTCCAGGTACTGACCGAAGGCAGGTTGACCGCCCCGAAAATCGCGGCAACCACCAGCACCGCCATCAGCGTCTGTCCCGGCGCATAGGCCGAGATCGCGGTCAGCGCCATCGCCCAGGCCTTGGGGTTGACCCATTGAAAGGCCGCAGCCTGAAGAAAGGTCATCGGGCGCCCAGCCTCGGCCCCCCGCTTGGCCGGGGCGGCATTGGCGATCTTCCAGGCAAGATAGAGCAGATAGACGACCGAAGCGTATTTCAGCAGCGTATAGCTGGGCGGCCAGGCGTCAAAGACCTGCACCAGCCCGACGCCAACCATCACCACCATGAAGGTAAAGCCCAGCCCGATCCCCAGCATATGCGGGACCGAGCGGCGAAAACCGAAATTGGCGCCCGAAGCCATCAGCATCAGGTTGTTCGGCCCCGGCGTGATCGACGAGACAAAGGCAAAGAGCAAAAGGGCGATGAGCAGATCGTATGTCATGCGCAAACTCTTGCGCGGCTCAGGGCAAATGAAATTGCGTTCTTGCGACCGTTCGCTGCAAATTCGCAATCAATGACGAAGATCGACGAAATCAACCGCAAGATATTGCAGGAATTATCCCGCGACGGTCGGATCAGCAATCTCGACCTTGCGGCGAGAGTGGGGTTGTCGCCCTCGGCCTGCTTGCGTCGGGTGCAAGAGCTGGAACGGGCGGGCGTCATCAGCGGCTACCGCGCGGTATTGAACCCGGCGGCGCTGGGCATCGGATTTGTCGCCTATATGGGTGTCGGCCTCGGTGAGCATACCAAGGCAGCGCAAGAGCGGTTCGAGCGCGCCGTCGCCCGCGCACCCGAAGTTGTGGAATGCCATAACATCACCGGCACCATCGAATACCTGCTGCGGGTCGAATGCGCCGATCTGCCCAGCTACAAGACCTTTCACACCGATGTTCTGGGCACCCTGCCGCATGTGAATTCGATCACGACCTATGTCGTCATGGGTTCTCCCAAGGACCTGCGCGCCTGAGGTGCGGGGAAAAAGTGATCGTATCGGCCCTTGCCGCACGAAAATTTGATGCCTAGGCTGATCACGAATGCGTTGCCCAACTCCGGCGCCAAGACCGGTCGCGGCGCAGAAAACCGGGAGTGTAACATATGAAAGCGATCTGGATCGGCGCGCTTGCAGGGCTTGCCATGATCTGTGCAGGAGCGTTGTCGGCAGGACCGGCCAAACTGCAACCGGCCAATCCGCAGCCCGGCGGGCTGAAGCGTGGCCTGTCTGTCAGCTATGGATATGCCAGGGAGGGCGAGCACATCCGTCAACTGGCCGAGGCGCGCAGCGTGCTCAAGGCGGGCGCGCAGCGCGGCAAGGCACTGCGCGGGCTAGATTATCGTGACACCGCCAAGGGCGAGAACACGTTGACCTCGAAGCGGGCGGAAAACGTGGCCGCCGCGATACGGGGTTATATTCGTTTCGATTCTCCGGGTGTTTACGAGATCGACTTCTTCACCAATGACGGGATCGACGCACGTATCGGCGGCCAGAGGGTTGGCCATTTCGACGGACGCCAGACATGCGACAGCACCATCGTCTCCGAAGTCGAGGTGCCGCAGGCCGGCTGGTACAAGGTCGATATCACTTATTTCAACCGCCTCAATACCTCGTGCCTGATGATGCGCTGGGGGCAAAAGGGCAAAGGCATGAAATGGGTCCCGAACGACGTGTTCGGGTATTGAGCCTGTTCTTCAGAACGATCTGAACAACGGGGCCGAGCGGCCCCGTTTTCATGTTCCGGCCCGCTTGAGCGCGGCGCGCAGCGCCAGTTCCGGCGAGGCCAGCACCCGCACATCCGCCCGCACCCGCGCCTGTGCCCCGGCCATCGAGGCCTGGGCCAGCACCACGGCGCTCAGGTCCGTATGAGAAGCCACTGCATGTTCCACGCGCCGCGCGATTGCGTCAGCAAAGGTGTCGCCGTGACCTTCGTTGAACAAAGGCCAGAGGTCGGACAGATCCAGATGAGCGATCCGCGCCGGAGTGCCTTCGGCGGCAAAGGCCGCCTCCAGCAGCGCGATCGAAGGCGCCCTGGTACTCTCAAGGCAGCAGACCAGCAGGACCGGCCCACCGCTTTGTGCGGCCACCTGCATCATCGGCGCGTCGATGCGCAGGGCCCCAGCTCGCTCTGCCACACTGCCGATGGTTGTACAGGTGCAGAGCGCCACCGGCGCCTCGGCCAGAGCGGCGGTGATCTCGGCCGCAAGATCGGCGTCGATCCCGTTTTGCGCGCGCGCCAGCCAGTCGGGGCGCACCACATGGGTCAGTCGCACCCCCGGCGCGATCCGCGCGGCCAGCGCATCGAAGGTGGCGCGATGCACCTCGGCGGTATGAAACAGGGTCAGGTCAGCCATATGGTCCTCTCCGAATGACAAAGGGCGCCAGATGGACGCCCTTTGCAACATGTATCGTCGAGCGTCAGCCGTTTGCGGCGATCAGTTCCGCCTGGGCCACGATGACCTCGGCCTGCTTGATCGAGGCAATATCGACCAGACGGCCCTTGTAGACGGTGGCACCTTCGCCCTTGGCCTTGGCCTGCTCCATCGCGGCAAGGATTTCACGCGCCTCGGTCACTGCCTCGTCCGAAGGGGTAAAGACCTGGTTGGCCAGCGCGATCTGCTTGGGATGGATGGCCCATTTGCCGACCATGCCCAGCGTCGCCGACCGCTTGGCCTGCGCGATATAGCCCTCGTCATCGCTGAAGTCGCCGAACGGCCCGTCCACCGGCAGTACGCCATGGGTACGGCAGGCGGCGACAATGGCGGCCTGGGCCCAGTGCCAGGGGTCGGACCAATGCTTGGTCCCTTCGCGCAGCATGTAATAGTTCTCTTGGGTGCCGCCGATACCGGTGGTCTGCATGCCCATCGAGGCAGCGAAATCCGCCGCACCCAGGCTCATCGCCTGCAAGCGGGGGCTGCTGGACGCGATCTCTTCGACATGGGCGATGCCGGCGGCGGATTCGATGATCACCTCGAAGCTGATCGGCTTGGTCCGGCCCTTGGCACGTTCGATGGCGGTCACGAGCGCATCGACAGCGTAGACATCCGCCGCACAGCCGACCTTGGGGATCATGATCTGGTCGAGCCGGTCACCGGCCTGCTCCAGCACATCCACCACGTCGCGATACCAATAGGGCGTGTCCAGACCGTTGATCCGCACGGACATATACTTGTTGCCCCAGTCGATCGTGTTCAGCGCCTCGATCACATTGGCCCGCGCGCTGTCCTTGTCGCTGGGCGCCACCGAATCCTCGAGGTCGAGGTTGATGACATCCGCTGCCGAGGCCGCCATTTTCACAAACAGCTTGGTGTTCGACCCGGGCCCGAACAGTTGGCAACGATTGGGGCGCGCAGGCGCGGCGGGCTGAATGCGGAAACTCATGGGCAGACCTTTCGCCAGGTAAGGAAATTGCGATTTTTCTTCGCACCGAGGTATTAAATTGCGCGTCCCTACGCAAGCATCTTTATGCAGACGCAGCATCTCGTCGCGACGACCTTCGCGCTCGCAGCAAAGAAAGGTGATTAAAGAGTAATCGTTTTGAAAACTTCGAAGATTTTTGCGCCAGAGTCCAAATTCATGCAAAATTTGCCCAGCCTGAGGATTCAACGGTAAACACAACGCGAAACGCTCGTTTTTCAAGACCTTTAGTCTTGACCGGAATCAAAGGAGTGCACCGGGATGATCGAGACACCGTATCTGCTGTTTTTGGGCGATGCCCCCGACCAACTCGCGGCCAAGGTCGCCGTGGGCATCAAGGACTGGCGCCCGGAGAACGCCGTGGGCCAGTATCGGATGGAAGGGTGCAAGGCCGATCTGGGGCTGACCGACATGGATCTGGCCCAGGCCCGCGAGGCCGGCGCCAAGACGCTGGTGATTGGTGTCGCCAACCGCGGCGGCGTGATCAGCCAGGACTGGAAGAAGGTTCTGGTGATGGCACTGGAAGAGGGGTTCGATCTGGCTTCGGGCCTGCACAACCTGCTGCGCGACGAACCCGACCTGGTCGCGGTGGCCGAAGCTTGCGGGCGCAAGCTGCATGATGTGCGTATCCCCTCGGTGAAATACCCGATCGCCAATGGCGTCAAGCGCAAGGGCAAGCGTTGTCTGGCCGTGGGCACCGACTGTTCGGTGGGTAAGATGTACACCGCGCTGGCCATGGATGCCGAGATGCGCGAGCGGGGCATGAAGTCGACCTTCCGCGCCACCGGCCAGACAGGCATCCTGATCACCGGCGACGGTGTGCCGCTGGACGCGGTGATCGCCGATTTCATGGCCGGCTCGGTGGAGTGGCTGACACCTGACAATGACGAGGACCACTGGGACCTGATCGAGGGTCAAGGCAGCCTGTTCCATGTCTCCTATTCCGGGGTGACGATGGCGCTGATCCATGGCGGCCAGCCCGATGCGCTGATCCTGTGTCACGAACCGACCCGCGAGCATATGCGCGGACTGCCGGGGTACCAGTTGCCGACGCTGGAGGCGGTGCGCGATATGGCGCTGTCGCTGGCCAAGGTCGCCAATCCCGCATGCCAGGTGCTCGGCGTTTCGATCAACACCCAGCACATGAGCGAAGAGGACGCCCGCGCCTATCTGGCCAGCGTCGAGGCCGAGATGGGCCTGCCCGCCACCGATCCGTTCCGCTTTGGCCCGGGTAAACTTGTGGATGCCCTGGCTGCGATGTGATCTAACGCCCCGGCGGAGGCACGAGAGATTTTTCGACGAAAAATCTCGCCTCCGGCGGGAGTATTTGAGGCAAAGTGAAAGGAACGGGCAGCATGAAGATCGAGGTAACGCGCGACGTTTTCCGTTTGGCGCAGGTGTTCACGATCTCACGCGGCTCGCGGACGGAAGCCAAGGTTCTTACGGTGCGAGTGTCCGACGGTGTGCATCAGGGCTGGGGCGAATGCGTTCCCTATGCCCGTTACGATGAAACGCTCGAGTCGGTCGAAGCGCAGATCGCCGGCTTGCCGGGCGAGATCACCCGCACTGCCCTGATGGACCTGCTGCCCGCGGGAGCCGCGCGCAACGCGGTCGATTGCGCCCTCTGGGATCTCGAGGCCAAGCGCGCCGGCAAGCGGGTGTGGGAACTGGCTGGGCTGCCCGAACCAAGGCCCGAGATCACGGCCTATACCCTGTCGCTCGACACTCCCGAGGCGATGCAGGCGCAGGCCGCGAAGAACGCGCATCGCCCCTTGCTAAAGATAAAGCTGGGCACCCCCGATGACATGCAGCGCCTCGAGGCGGTGCGAGCGGGTGCGCCGGGTGCCAAGATTATCATCGACGCAAACGAGGGTTGGTCTGCTGAGGTCTATGCCGACCTGGCACCGCACCTGGTGCGTCTGGGGGTGGCATTGGTCGAGCAGCCCCTGCCCGCAGGTCAGGACGACGCCCTGATCGGCATGGAGCGCCCAGTACCTGTCTGTGCCGACGAAAGCTGTCATGACCGGAGCAGCCTTCCCAAGCTGAAGGGCAAGTATGACGTGGTCAACATCAAGCTCGACAAGTCCGGCGGGCTGACCGAGGCGCTGGAGCTGCGCCGTGCAGCCCTCGCCGAAGGCTATGACATCATGGTGGGCTGCATGGTTGGCTCGTCGCTGGCAATGGCGCCGGCGACGCTGGTGGCGCAGGGCGCGCTGGTCACTGACCTCGACGGTCCCCTTCTGCTGGCCGAGGATCGCGAGACACCCCTCGTGTTCGATGCCGCCGGCGTACATTCACCCAGCGCCTCCCTCTGGGGCTGAGCGTCGGAGGCCGCGGGCGATGACTGCGTGGGTCTTCTTGACGGGCGCGTGCCTTGTCTGTCTGGCTGCCCTGATGCTCTGGCGCTGGCGCGACCTGCGCGCCGACCTGACAGAGGCACGGCGCCTTGCCAGATTTCAGCCTGTCGAACCGGATCGTTTCGACCCTCGGATGGTGGCTGATCTTCCCGACCCTGCACGCCGATTTTTCCTCTGGGCCATCACGCCGGGCACCAAGCTGTTCACTGTCGCCGCATTGGAGATGCAGGGCAAGTTCGGTATGGGCGACAAGGAACACCCGGGCTACATGCCGATGAGGGCCCGGCAGACCCTTGCCAGCCCCCATGGCTTTGTCTGGTCAATGCGGGCCGGGCGGGGACTGCGTAAGCTGTCAGGGTCGGATTCCGGCAGTTGGACCCGGTTCTGGCTGTCCGGGCTGGTGCCGGTCGCCCGCTATGGGGGAACATCCGATCATCGCCGCTCGGCCTATGGCCGCTACGTCGCCGAGGCGGTTATGTGGACTCCGGCGGCGGTCCTGCCGCGTCCAGGCGTTACCTGGGACTCTGTCGACGCGCAGACAGCGCGGGTGACAATCGCGCGGGACGGCCTGGAACAGGCGGTCGAATTGACGGTGGATCATTCGGGCGCGCCGGTCCAGATCGCCTTTTCCCGCTGGAGTAATGCCAACCCCGAAAAGGCATGGCGGTTGCAGCCGTTCGGCGCCGTGTTATCCGATGGCCGTGTGTTCTCTGGGTTCCGCGTGCCGACCCATGTTGAGGCGGGCAACCATTTCGGAACCGAATCCTATTTTCCGTTTTTCGTCGCCGATGTCACCGACCTGCGCTTTCCGCAGTTGGACCAGGCTTGACGCAGACCCCTAATCGCCGCAAGACGCGGCATGAGCCAGAGGAGCACCCCATGACCCGTACCGTTTACGTTAATGGCGAATATCTACCCGAGACCGAGGCCAAGGTTTCCATCTTCGACCGCGGCTTTCTGATGGCGGATGCGGTTTACGAGGTGACGAGCGTTCTGAATGGCAAGCTGATCGATTTCGAGGGCCACTCCGTGCGCCTCAAGCGGTCGCTGGACGAGCTGGACATGGCCGAACCCTGCTCCATCGATGACTTGCTGGAAATCCACCGCAAGCTGATCGAGATGAACGGGATCGAAGAGGGGCTGGTCTATCTGCAGGTCACACGCGGATCGGACGGTGACCGCGATTTCATCTTCCCCTCGCCTGACACGCCGCCCTCGCTGGTTCTGTTTACCCAGTCCAAGCCCGGTCTGGCTGACAGCCCCGAATCGAAACGCGGCGCCAAGATCATCTCGATCGAGGATATCCGCTGGGGCCGCCGCGATATCAAGACGGTGCAACTGCTCTATCCCTCGATGGGGAAGATGATGGCCAAGAAGGCCGGCTGCGACGATGCCTGGATGGTCGAGGACGGGTATGTGACCGAGGGTACTTCGAACAATGCCTACTTCATCAAGAACGGCAAGATCGTGACCCGGCCTCTGTCCAACGACATTCTACACGGCATCACCCGCAAGGCGGTGCTGCGACTGGCGCAAGAGGCGCAGATGGAGATTGAGGAACGGCTTTTTACCATCGACGAAGCAAAGACCGCGGACGAAGCCTTTACCACCTCGGCCAGCGCCTTTGTGATGCCGGTGGTCGAGATTGACGGCGCCACATTGGGGGACGGAACGCCCGGACCGATCGCCCGCCGCCTGCGCGAGATCTACATTGATGAAGCACGAAAGACCGCGATCTGAAAGGGTTCCGGCCTGAAACCTGCCAAAGCCACCCTGCCGGGTGGCTTTTTCGTGTTCAGTGGTGACCCAGCCGGAACACCGCGTCACGACTTGCGGACCTGCGAACGCTGGGCAAGGCTGATCGGACAGCCATCCGTCGCGGAGACGGAGGCAATCGGGAAAGGGCCGAGATGAGCGAGTTCCAACCACGTTTTGGCGGATTTGAACAAAAGGTGCGCGACAGCTTTGCGCGTCAACCGGTGATGGCGACACTGGGCGCCCGCATCGACGCTCTGTCTGCGGGCCGGATCGAGTTGAGCATGCCCTATGATCCGGCTTTTGCCCAACAGCACGGATTTCTGCACGCGGGTATCGTGTCGACGGTGCTGGACAGCGCCTGCGGCTATGCGGCATTTTCCCTGATGGAGAAAGAAGCGGCCGTTCTGACGGTGGAGTTCAAGGCCAACTTTCTGAATCCGGCCCAAGGCCAAAGGTTTGCGTTCCGGGCCGAGGTGGTAAAACCCGGCCGCACTCTGACCGTGGCCACGGCCACTGCCTATGCGAAGCAGGATGGTCAGGAGCGGGCGATTGCCACCATGACCGCAACCCTGATGGCCATGGTCGGGCGAAGCGGCGTCGACGGATGACGCGCGGGGTTCAGTCCCGATCGGTCACGTTTTCCTTGAACGCCACCTCGAAAGCGGTCTGTTTCTCGGCGCTCGCCTCGGTCTGAAACTTGGCTTTCCATTCGGCCATCGTCATGCCGTAATAGATCTCGCGGGCCTCGTCCTTGCCGATCTCGATACCCTTTTCGTCGGCCGCCTCCTGGTACCAGCGCGCCAGACAGTTGCGGCAGAACCCGGCCATGTTCATCAGGTCGATATTCTGCACGTCGGTACGGTCCTGCATCAGGTGTTTTTGCAGACGGCGAAAGGCGGCAGCCTGGATTTCGATTTCGGTTTGCTTGTCCATGTCGTGGCTCCAGAGGTTGATGGCGACGGCGCGCGTTTCAATGTCTCGACAAATCTGAGGGTAGCGCCGTTTTCCGTCTCGGAAAACGGCCCGGAAAACGTATCGTTTTCCGGCCCCCGCACAAGATCAGAGACCACTATCGATAAGCGCGCCCTGCAAGATCGGCACCAGTCGTTCGGCCCAGGCATGTTGCCCGGCATGATCCCCGATCAGGTCGTTACGCAATTCGATCAGTGCGTTGGGTCGATCAAAAGCGGTACAGTGGGTGTCGATGGCATCACCCGGCAGCACACCTGTATAGGGCTGGTTCACACCGATGCAGAGGTCCCGTTCCGCTTGCAGGCGCGCAATCAGGGGATCGGAGAAACGCCGATCCGCTGTATGCAGCACGCCAACATGCCAGGGCCGCGGCTCCCGGCCGCGCAGTTGACGGGTAAACGAATGCATCGACACCAGCACCATACCGGGCCGTGATGCCAACTGTGCCAGCGCGTTGTGATAGGGCCGATAGCACATGTTCAGCCGGCGTTCGCGCTCGGCGGCATCCGCGTGACGGTTGCCCGGAATGATCGAGCCGTCATAGAGCTTCATAAGCAGCGTCGGATCGTCCTCGCCCCGGTTCGGGTCGATCACCAGCCGCGAGAAATTCGCGGCGATCACAGGTGCCTCGAGCATCTCGCCCAGCAGGCGCGACACTTCGTAGGCACCCACGTCATAGGCGATATGGCGCTCCATGTCCTCGCGCGCCAAACCCAGGTCGCCGCCGCAGATATCAGGCGGTACCGTGTTGGTCGCATGGTCGCAGGTGATGAGCCAGCGTGAACGCCGATCCTCGCCGTGGATAAAAAACGGGGTGTATGTCATGGGCCTGTCATCTAGTTTGCCGCAGGTGTAGGACAGTTGCCGACAAAAGGGAATTGCGCCATAACGAGCGCGATGGATGTTTGCGGTAACAATGCTTGAACAAGGGAGCGGTCGGTCATGCGTCGCCTGAGAAAAGTGAAAATCGTGGCAACGCTGGGACCGGCGTCGGAAACCTATGAGACGATCCGTGCGCTACACGAAGCCGGGGCCGACGTGTTCCGCCTGAACATGAGCCACGGCACCCATGACGAGATCCGCGCCAAGCACCAGATCATCCGGCAGGTGGAGAAGGATCTGGACAGTCCAATCGCCATTCTTGCCGATCTTCAGGGCCCCAAGTTGCGGGTTGGCACCTTTGCCAACGACGCCGAGGACCTGCCTGAGGGCGCGGCGTTCCGACTTGATCTGGACCCGGCGCAGGGCGATGCCAAGCGTGTCTGCCTGCCGCATCCCGAGATTTTCCAGGCGCTGGAACCCGGCGCGCATCTGCTGGTCAACGATGGCAAGATCCGGCTGAAAGTGACCGATTGCGGCCCCGACTTCGCCGATTGCACCGTGATCACCGGCGGCACCATCTCGAACCGCAAGGGGGTCAACGTGCCCGACGTCGTGCTGCCCCTGGCGGCACTGTCGGAGAAGGATCGCGGCGACCTTGAATTTGCGTGCCAGCTGGGTGTTGACTGGCTGGCGCTCAGCTTTGTCCAACGCGCACGCGATGTGTTCGAGGCGCGCAGCCTGGCCGATGGACGCGCCGCGATCCTGTCGAAGATCGAAAAACCCGCCGCGGTCGAGGACTTCGATGCCATCCTGGATGCCTCGGACGGGATCATGGTCGCGCGCGGGGATCTGGGGGTGGAACTGCCGGTCGCGGCGGTGCCGCCCATCCAGAAACGGCTGGTGCGCCGCTGCCGCGCCGCCGCCAAGCCGGTGATCGTGGCCACCCAGATGCTGGAAAGCATGATCGAAAGCCCGATGCCCACCCGGGCCGAGGTCTCGGACGTGGCCACCGCCATTTACGAGGGCACCGACGCCATCATGCTCAGCGCCGAGTCCGCGGCCGGTCAGTATCCGATCGAGGCAGTGCGGACCATGGACAAGGTCGCCATCGAGGTCGAGGCAGACCCCACCTATAGCCAGATCATCGCCGCTTCACGCACAGCCAAGGGCAGCACAATCGCCGACGGGATCGTCGCCGCCGCCCGCGAGATCGCGGAGAAGACCGATATCAAGGCGATCTGCTGCTTTACCCAATCGGGCACCACCGCGCTGCTGACCGCGCGCGAACGCCCGGGAGTACCGATCATCGCCATGACTTCGCTGCTGGCAACCGCCCGGCGGCTTTGCCTCAGCTGGGGATGCCACTGCGTGATTACCCCGGAACTGGAGCGGTTCAAGGGCGCCGTGGTGAATGCCGCACGCGCCGCGCGCGCAGGTGGTTTCGCCATGGAGACCGATCAGATCGTGGTGACCGCCGGCGTGCCCTTCAACGTACCGGGTACCACCAACATCCTTCGGGTTGCCCCCTGTGACGAACGTTTGATCTATAACACCGACCCGGGCTAAGCTTGCACCGCAAGGAGGAGGGCCCGACATGGATGCCGATCTGATCCTGGTGATAAGCATGGTCGTTGCCGCATTGTCGATTCCGGCCATGGTTTCGGCCTATAGCGAGGCCCGCCGCCCGATCGCCGCCTTTGTCACCCTGATCATTGCCGGGGGCATGGCGGTCCATGCCGTTCGGACCAAACCGGGCGGCTATTCCCTGGCCGAGATCCCAGAGGTGTTCTTTTCGGTTCTGGCCCGTTTCATCTCCTGAAACCCGGGAAAAACCGCTTGCCTCGGGCGCGCTTTCTGCGTAAACGGCGCCTCTATTCGCGCGACCGGCCGGTGTGGCATGCCGAGTCGCGCGCAAACCGAACCCAAAAAGGAGACGGAAATGCCCAAGATGAAGACCAAATCGAGCGCCAAGAAGCGCTTCAAGGTGACCGCAACGGGTAAGGTCAAGGCAGGTCAGGCCGGCAAACGCCACGGCATGATCAAGCGCACGACCAAGTTCATCCGCGACGCCCGTGGCACCACCACCCTGTCCGCCCCCGACGCCAAGATCGTCAAGGGCTACATGCCCTACGACCGCTAAGAGGAGATTTGAGAGATGTCCCGCGTTAAAGGTGGAACCGTAACCCACGCCCGTCACAAGAAAGTCCTCAAGGCCGCCAAAGGGTACTATGGCCGCCGCAAGAGCTCGTTCAAGGTGGCAACCCAGGCCGTCGACAAGGCCAACCAGTATGCAACCCGTGACCGCAAGGCCCGCAAGCGGAACTTCCGCGCGCTGTGGATCCAGCGGATCAACGCCGCCGTGCGCAGCCACGACGAGGCGCTGACCTATTCGCGCTTCATCAACGGCCTGAACCTGGCCGGCATCGAAGTCGACCGCAAGGTCCTGGCCGACCTGGCCGTGCACGAGCCCGAAGCCTTTGGCGCCATCGTCGCCAAGGCCCAGGCCGCGCTGGCCGCCTGATACCTCGCATCAGACGAGAGACAGTGAAGGAAAGACCGCCCCCCGGGGCGGTCTTTTCGTTCTACGGCAAAGACCAGCATAGGCCTTCGGCATCTTCCCCATTGGTCGGGCGCCCTGATTTGGACACTGGATCACAAGCCTCGTCGTTCCGACACAATCAATCTGTCGCCAGGATATCTCGGGCCACCGCCCTGCCTGACAAAACGGCGCCATGTGCCGTGCCGAAATAGCGGGCTGAAGTCGCCTCGCCCGCGAACCAGATTTTTCCGTCCCAATCCGGTCCCGCCAGTTCCGCGCGCGTGGAGGGGCGCGTACCTACGGCATTATAGCTGTAGCTGCCGAACGTGTGCCTGTCCTGCCCCCACCTTGTGGCCTGGGCCGCGCGCGGTGCTGGAAAACCCGACCCGAACATCGAGCGGAGCGCCTCCAGAGCGGCCGCGACGGTATCGCGGTCGCTCAGGCTTTCCACTTCGGCCGCCGCATCGGCAGCATTGAAACCCACCAGGACAGGTGCTCTTAGTGTCCGGGCAAGCGATACCCATTCGCCCCATAGGCCGGGCCTGGGGCCAAGCCAGCCGATCCAGTCGACATCGTCTGGCCAATGGATGCCATCGAAGCGCAGCCAGCATTTGTTCAAAAGACCCATCCGCAGGCTGCGGGACGCAGCAACGCGATCCTGCGCCAGTGGTTCGGCAAACCGGATGCGCCCGGATTGCAGCACGCCCAGCGGCAGCGTGCAAACGATCACATCGGCATCGATCCGGCCGCCATCCGCAAGGCGCACGTGTCCCGGAGCGATCCCGGTCACCTCGGCGGAAAGTCGAATATCGAGACCCCGCGCCAGATAAGCAGCGATCTGGTCGAACCCGCCCGGAAACAGCGCATCCTGTCCCCCGAATTCGGCATCCTCTTGGCCATACCAGGCTGAAAGCTGCCTGGCGGGGGCGCCATATTCCTGCTCAAGCGTGCTGTTGACGAGGTAGAGTACAAGCCTGCGCAACCCCGCATCCGCGCCTCGCCAGCCCGTGGAAGCCTCCAGCGCGTCCATGACAGACATGTCACGCGACTTCCGATCGGCCTCTGCCAGCGCCCCGCCCAGAATGCGTTCGGCACCACGCAAGTCCGGATCGATATCGCGCCCGCTTGCATCCTTCAGGATGGCGGCATCGTAGCGGGTGGCCACGACCCGTGCCCCCGCCTCGCGCGCCAGGGCGGTCAGAGGATTGCCGCGTTGGCCGTGAATCCAGCTTGCCCCAAGGTCCATCGGCAAATCCGGCCAGACGCGAGAGGTGTGAATGCGACCGCCGATGCGCGATCGCGCCTCGACAACAGTGACGTTCCGCCCGGCATCGCGCAGGACGCGGGCCGCCGACAAGCCCGCCAGCCCGGCGCCGACAACCAGAATGCGACCCTGCGGTTGACCAAGCACACCCCGTGCCCCAAGGCCGAGCGCCCCCAATCCTCCGATGGCTGCGAGAACCTGACGTCTGGTCGATGCGGTCGTCATGGAGAGGCTGCCTATTTGTCAAATTCACAGGCACGGGCAGATCCGGCCCTCGGTCGATGCTAGCATCATTTGGGACGCGTGTCTTTGCTCCCCTCCAACTCTTGGTCTGCGCAGTCGCTCACCACATCCGCGACTTGGCGTATTCGGCATAGCCCGCGTCATAGTCCTCGGCGGCGAACCCGGCGTCCTGTTCACGCAGGAACTGTCCCGCCGTGGGGACCAGCCCGCTTTCGTCGCCCCGCGTCCAGAGGCCCGAGCGCATCAGCGCCTTGGCGCATTGGAAATACATCTCGCCCACCTGGATCACGATGACCGTTGCGGGCTGGCGCCCCTTGCGCTCGAAACTGGCGCGGGCCTGAGCGTCAGGGGTCAGAAAGGCGGTGCCGTTCACCCGCACCACGTTCTGGCAGCCGGGCACCATGAACATCAGGCTCACCCGGTTGTCGCGCAGGATGTTGCGCAGGCTGTCGATCCGGTTGTTGCCGCGCCAGTCGGGCAACCAAAGGGTGCTGTCATCGACGATGCGTACCACCGGGCCGTCATCGCCGCGCGGGCTGGCATCGGTGCCCTCAGGCCCCACCGTCGACAGCACGCAGAACCGTGCTGTATCGATCCATTGACGGTAGAGCGGGCTCAGCCTTGTACGCACCTTGGTCAGCGAAGCGGGCACCGCCGCGTCGTAAAGGGTTTCAAGCTCGGTCATGTCGGTGATGGGGCGCATCGGCAGGTCCTTTCCAGATTACCCCTGTCCTAGCTTGTCCTTTTAGAGAAATGTGGCCAAAGATTTCTCAAATGGGCCAAATTGACGATCAGTTCCAATTGCCGCGCTCCTCGGCGGATCGTGTGCAGTCCCTGCCACATGATGTGGTCGGCTATGCGCGCGACTATCGCGACGGCTATGTCTCGGTCCGGCATCGGCATCCCCGGCATCAGCTGATCTATGCTGTCTCGGGCCTGATGATGGCCGAGACGGAGGCCATGTCCTATGCCATCCCGCCCGGATATGGGTTGATCGTCCCGGCAGAGCAGCCGCACGAGATCCGCATGATCGGCGCTGTGCGCCTGCAATCGCTCTATGTCCGCGCAGGCCTGCCCGGCGCGGATGCGCTGGCCCGATGCCGGTTGGTCACGGTGTCGCCGCTGATGGCGCAGCTGATCGCGGCACTCTGCGAGATGGACAATCCCTGGCCGATGCCGCCCCGCGCCCTGCATCTGAGCCAGCTTATCCTGATCGAACTGCTGGCCGCCCCGGTCTCGCCCCTGGCACTGCCATACCCCGTCGATCCGCGTTTGCGCCGGGTCTGCGACGCGCTGATCGCCACACCCGCCAGCCCGCGCGACCTGGACGGCTGGGCCGCCGAGGCGGGGATGAGCCGCCGCACCTTCAGCCGACATTTCCAGATGGAAACCGGCGTGAGTTTCGGCAAGTGGGCGCAACGGCTGCGCTGTCAGGCGGCGCTGCGAGGGCTGGCCCAGGGCAGGCCCGCCGCCCGGGTCGCCAGCGATCTGGGCTATGCCAATGCCTATACCATGGCGGCGATGATGCGGCGCATGACCTGAGACAGGCGCGGCATCCGGGAAACAGCCGGGTCAATCCACCCAGCCCGTCTTGCAATCGCGCCCATTGGCCGATAGCAGGTTCTGGACCAAATTCAGGGGACCGTCATGGACGATCTTAAAGCCAAGTATCTGGGCCAGATCGCAGAGGCCGCCGACGAGGCCGCGATCGAAGCAATCCGCCTTGCCGCCGTGGGCAAGAAGGGCGAGGTGGCGCTGAAAATGCGTGAACTGGGCAAGATGACGCCCGAGGAACGCCAGACCGCCGGCCCGGCACTGAACGCGCTGAAAGACGAGATCAACTCTGCGCTGGCAGCCAAGAAGGCGGCGCTTGCCGATGCCGCGCTTGACGAGCGTCTGCGCAGCGAATGGCTGGACGTGACCCTGCCCGCGCGCAACCGCCGCCAGGGCACGCTGCACCCGATCAGCCAGGCCCGCGACGAACTGACCGCGATCTTTGCCGAAATGGGCTTCTCTGTTGCCGAAGGGCCGCGCATCGACACCGACTGGTACAATTTCGACGCGCTCAACATCCCCGGCCACCACCCCGCACGGGCCGAGATGGACACGTTCTACATGCACCGCGCCGAGGGCGACAATCGCCCGCCGCATGTGCTGCGTACCCATACCTCGCCGGTGCAGATCCGCTCGATGGAGAAAATGGGCGCGCCCCTGCGCGTGATCTGTCCGGGCGGTGTCTATCGCGCCGATTATGACCAGACCCACACGCCGATGTTCCACCAGGTCGAAGGCCTGGCGCTGGACCGCGATATCTCGATGGCGAACCTGAAATGGACGCTCGAGGAATTCGTCAAGGCGTTCTTCGAGGTGGATGATGTCGAACTGCGGTTCCGCGCCTCGCATTTCCCCTTCACCGAACCCTCGGCCGAGGTCGATATCCGCTGTTCCTGGGAAGGCGGCCAGTTGAAGATCGGCGAAGGCGACGACTGGCTGGAGATCCTGGGGTCCGGCATGGTGCACCCCAAGGTGATCGCCGCCGGCGGCATCGACCCGGATGTGTACCAGGGCTTTGCCTTTGGCATCGGCATCGACCGCCTGGCGATGCTGAAATACGGCATCCCCGACCTGCGCGCCTTCTTCGATTCAGACCTGCGCTGGCTGCGCCACTACGGGTTTGCGGCGCTGGACATGCCGAACCTGCATGGGGGTTTGAGTAGGTAAAGGGGTCATCCTGCGCCAGCGCGGAATCAAGGCCTAAGGCCGCCGCGCAATCGCCAGACCGCCCGCACGGGCTGGCGATATTGGACCGCCAGCACGCCCTTCGACGGGTATACGGACTTGGCTGGCATTAACTGCCCCACACAACCCAAGGATCGCCATCCCGCGGTCTGGCGCTTGCGCCGCTCTCACCCCTTCAGATAGTCCTTGTACGGCCGCGCCTTGCGGCCGCGATATTTCACGGTCAGCTCCAGCGGCGTTTCGTTCTCGTCATAGATGCCCAACACGATCCCGCGTTTGCGGGATTTGGTGCGCATGGCGATCAGCTGTTCCTCGCTGCGGGTGGTGCGCTGCGACTGGCGGCGGGTCCAGCGGAACAGCTTGTCATACATCCCGGCAATCACATCGGCATGGGCCGGGTCGCCGCCCAGATCGACCAGTTCCTGCGGATCGTTCTTCAGGTCGAACAGCATCGGGCGCGGGTCGGCCTCGAAATGGATCAGTTTCCAGTCCTTGTCCGCCACCATGAACATCACTGCCTGCCGCACCGAGATGTCGTTCAGATGCGCAATCGGCGAGGCCGAGAAATCGTATTCGCAGATCACGTGATCGCGGAGCGTGTGGTCGCGCGCGCCGTGCAGGATCGGAATCAGGCTTTCCCCTTCGAGGATATGCATCGCCGGTTTGCCGCCCGCCGCCTCGACGAATGTCGGCGCCAGGTCGATGCTTTCGACCAATGCGTCACAGACGCTGCCCCGTGTCGCGTCGGCCTCGGGGCGCGGATCGTAGACGATCAGCGGAACCCGCGTCGCGGGATCGTGAAAGAAGGTCTTCTCTCCCATCCAGTGATCGCCCAGGAAATCGCCATGATCCGAGGTCAGGACAATCATCGTGTCCTGCATGCGCCCGGTCTCCTCGAGCCATGTGAAGAGCCGCCCCATCTGGTCGTCGGCCTGTTTGATCAGCCCCATATAGGCGGGGATCACCGCATCGCGCACCTCTTGCCGGGAAAACGCCTCACCCACCTTTGTCTCCATGAAGGCCTTGAACAGGGGATGGGCGTTTTGCCGTTCGCTGTCGCTGCGCACCACGTCCTGCACATGTTCGGGGCCAAACATGCTGGCATAGGGTTCGGGCACGATATAGGGCCAGTGCGGCTTGATATAGCTCAGGTGACAGCACCACGGACCGGTCTGCTGTTCGATGAACTCCATCGCGCGGGTGGTCAGATAGGGGGTCTCGCTGTCCTCTTCGGCGATATTGGCGGGGCGGGTCGCGTTCTTGAGGAACCAGCCCGATTGCACATTGCCGTCGGCATCCAGCCCGGAATTGGCAAAGTCGTGCCAGGGGTTGTCGCTCTCATAGCCCTTGGCGCGCAGATACTTGTTGTATTCCTTGGCGCCGTCGGGGTCGTAATAGCCATCCGGCCCCTCGGGCAGCATGCCATCGTCGCGCTCGAACACGTCGAACCCGCATTCCGCCACCCGCGCCCCGATCAGCGAATCCGGCTCAAGCCCCAGCCGTGCCATGCCTTCCTCGTCCGCGCGCATGTGAGTCTTGCCCACCAGCCAGCAACCCATCCCGGCGGCGCGCAGGTGGTCGCCCATGGTCATCTCGCCCACCTTGAGCGGTATGCCGTTCCAGCTGGCCCCGTGCGAATGCACATAGCGCCCGGTATAGGTGCTCATCCGGGACGAACCGCAAATCGGCGACTGGATATAGGCACGGTCGAAGCGCACCCCTTGTGTCGCCAGCCGGTCGATATGGGGTGTCTTCAGCGTCTTGTGTCCATAGCAGCTCAGGTAATCCCAGCGCAGCTGGTCGAACATGATAAACAGGATATTCACGGAGTGTCGCACCTCTGCCGACTAAGTTGGCCATCCGTCCAGCCCGGATTCGAATTCCGACAGTGTAGCCACGCGACCTTGGAACGGAAAGCGACTGTTTTCGCGGGATTTTTGCACTTGAACCTTACCGCCCGATCCCTTCGCAGCCTGGCTTTGGGCAGGCGACTGGATATCCGCTTCGTACCGAGACCGTGTGACAACTGCCAAGAACTCTGTCGTCATGCTCGGGGCCGCGAGACTGCATGAACGACGCGGAAGTGCACGAGCGAGCAAAAACAGATCCCGTTCGGGGCTGATATTGGCAAAAACCAAGAGGTTTCACACAGCCTCGACCGCTCTCACCCGCGAGCTGTCGAAAGATGCCCAAGCATTGAAATCCGGTGTAACCACTGCTGAAGCAGCCATGGCATCCAGAGTGTCAGGAAGCCAGCTACGCTGTGATTCTGCGAGACCAATGGACAAGGTACCCGATCTTTCTGTTGCGGACGTTCTTTGGCCCCAGCGTCACTGTTTGGTCCCACGATTTGATGGTGCAATCCATTGGTCGGAATGGAAGTAAGCACTACGGGACAAATTCGTCACGGCAGCGCCACGACCACGCACGCCATCCGAGCTACAATATAGCAATCGCAAGCTTCGACCGCGGCGCTGAGCCGGGAGCTCGGCGTCAACCCGAAGACGGTAGCAAAATGGCGCAAGCGCGAGACGGTCGAGGATCGCAAGACCGGTCCAACAGAACCACGTTTTACCATTCTCAGCGAAGCAGAGGACGCAATGGTGGTGGCCTTCCGTAGGTACACGCTCCTGCCGCTGGATGATTGTCTGTAGCCTTGCAGACCTCGATCCCGCACCTGACCCGGTCGGCGCTACACCGCTGCCTTCATCGGCACGGCATCTCGCGACTGCCAGATGTCGAAGGCGACAAACCAAAGCGACAGCGCTTCAAGCACTACCCCATCGGCTTTCTCCATGTGGACATCGCCGGGGCGCAGACAGCAGAAGGCAAGCTCTATCTTTTCGTTGCCATCGACCGGACCAGCAAATTCGCGATCGCCCAACTGGTCGAGAAAGCCGACAGGCGGACGGCTTGGGAGTTCCTGGAGCATCTCCTGGAAACCGTTCCGTATCGGATCCACACGATTCTCACCGATATTGGCATCCAGTTCGCCGACCAGCCCAGGAACCGAAACACCGCCTATTCTCGGCAGATGCGCTTCGACATGATCTGCGAAGCCAACGGGATCGAGCATCGCCTGACAAAGCCCAACCATCCGTGGAGTTCCGAGGATCAGAAAACAGTCCAATGGACTGTTTTCCCGAGGGACGGCCAGGTCGAGCGCATGAACCGGACAATCAAGGACGCGACCGTCAAACGCTTCCACTACGACAGCCACGATCAGTTTCCTGGCCACCTCGCCGACTTCATGGCCGCTTACAACTTCGCACGCCGCTTTGAAACGCTCAGCAGCCTCACGCCCAATGAATACATCTGCAAGATCTGGATTTCAGAGTCAGATAGATTCATTGTCGATCCGATCCACCAGATGCCGGGACTGAACACCTAGCCCTGTCTCAGCTTTTCTTCGGCGCCCATCGCTAGGCTCAAGCTCTCGTTCAGCTTCGCGTCCAGCGCGTCGTAGGTTGCCTCTTCGCTCAGCAAGCCACGCAACGCCTGCATTGACGCGATCTGCGAGCGTATGAGCAACGTCGCGCAGGCCGCCACCCGGGACGATCATGTGGATGTGAGGATGATGGGTCAGCTTGCCCGCCTTGATTGGTTGTCTCTTCCCATCAAGTCTTTGGGCCACATTGGAATGTGAATGGCGCGGATCTGATTTAGATCAAATATTCGAAATATAGAATCTTTTATGAGTCATATTTGAGGCTCGAACCGAAACTCAAGTTGCTCGGAGCCATGTAGACAGGTTCGCTAGGGAGGAAGCCATGTCGATTGTTCCAATTGCCACCTTGTCCAGCACAGTTCTCGATCCGGTCGCGACCAGCGTTCCGTTTCAGTTGAACTCGTCGACCTTCTCCAACCAGTATCGGGTCGAAACCGCACCGACGACAGCGGGTGGCTTCTTTGCCGTGTGGGAAGTTTCCGACGGACGCTACATCCCCGGATCTTGGGACCGCGATGTCACAAGTATCTATGGGAATTTTTTCGCCTCGGATGGAACCGCGTTGGGAACCGAGTTCCGGGTCAACACGGACCGCCAATATACACAGGAGCGCCCAGGCCTGACGCATTTGTCCGATGGCGGGTTTCTGGTCGTCTACGCGTCGTACGCCGATTCGGCAGGGAACTTCCCCTATGCCGACATCGTCGCGCAACGCTTCGATGCCAGCGGCGCCCCGGTCGGCGCCGAATACACCATTCAGACGACACCGGGCGTTGCCAGCGGCAACCCGGATATCACCAAGTTATCTAACGGCAATCTCGTGCTGATCTGGCAGGAGGGGTCGAGTGATACTCTGAAAGGGAAGATCCTGACGCCCACCGGGGGCACTTCGGGGGCAACATTCACGATCGCGGCGGCCACTGATACATATTTTATCCACGATTATGAATCGCCACAGGTAAAGCCCCTGACCGGTGGCGGTTTCGTGGTGACATGGACCGAAGACAATGGCAGCGGCAAGGATGTCTTCGTCCGGCAATACGACGTCGCCGGGACGGCGGTGACCGCGGCCCAGATGGTCAACACGACTACCGCGAACGACCAGCGACTGCCCGACGTCATACCGATGCAGGACGGTGGTTATCTCGTTGCCTGGGGGTCGGGAGGCCAGGAGCCGAGCGGCTACAACATTTACGCGCAACGCTATGACGCGAGCGGGAACGCCGTCGGGGGCGAGGTTCGGCTCAACACGACCACGACATCCGATGAAACCCATATCGAGATCGTAGAGCTGCCGGACGGCGGGTACGCGGCGGCCTGGACGCGGGGCTGGGTTGGCATCAGCTATACGTTCGATATCATTTTGCAGCGGTTCGACGTCGACGGTGCGAAGGTCGGGAACGAAATCGTGGTCAACACGGCAACGGCTTCGAACAAGCTGTCCTACATGTCCCTTCTAAACGACGGCACGCTGCTCATCGCTTGGAAACAGGATGGAGACATCTTCGCGCGCACATTTGACGTCCATCAGGTCGGTGGCGCGGGCAATGACAGCCTGACAGGCGACAGTGATCCCGAGTTGATCGTGGGGCAAGGCGGCAACGACACGCTGGATGGCCGCGATGGGAACGACACGCTGGATGGCGGCGATGGGAACGACATACTGATCGGCGCAGGCGGGGCTGATGAGTTGAACGGAGGTTCTGGCTTTGACATGGCGAGCTACGCAGATGCTGATGCGCATGTGAACCTCGATCTTCGTTCACAGGGCACGTCTGGGGATGCAGCTGGCGACACGTTCGCTTCTATCGAAGGTGTCTTGGGATCAGATTATGATGACTACGTGTATGGCGACAGTGCGGATAACTTTATCTTTGGCGGCCGTGGCCATGACCGTTTGCGGGGCGATGGCGGGAACGACACACTGGAAGGAGGTGCTGGCCGCGACGACATTCGGGGCGGCTCGGGCATTGACACGGCATCATTTTCCACCGCCGGATCGGGCGTGACCGCAAACCTGACGACCGGGGTAGGCACGCGCGGCAATGCCAATGGGGACACCTATGATTCGATTGAGAACCTGCTTGGCTCGGATCACGCGGATCTTCTGACGGGTTCATCGGGCAACAATCTGATCGAAGGCGGGCGTGGCAGCGACTCGCTGCGTGGGTCTGCTGGTGATGATACACTTGAGGGTGGCATCAGTGGGGATGAGGTGCATGGTGGTTCCGGCATTGACACGGCATCATTTTCCACCGCCGGATCGGGCGTGACCGCGAACCTGACGACCGGGGTAGGCACGCGCGGCAATGCCACCGGGGACACCTATTTTTCGATTGAGAACCTTCTTGGCTCGGATCACGCGGATCTTCTGACGGGTTCATCAGGCAACAATCTGATAGATGGCGGGCGCGGAAACGACACGCTGCGTGGGTCTGCTGGTGATGATCTGCTGCGCGGGGGCTTGGGCGATGATATCCTGAATGGCGGCTCAGGTGCGGATGAATTCCGCTTTGATACGGCGCTGAACGCGAGCACCAATGTAGACACTATTGAAAACTATTCGATCACGGATGATTGGATCAGCCTTGATGACAGTGTGTTTGGTGCCATCGGTTCCAGCCTGTCCTCCAGCGAGTTTCACATCGGATCATCGGCGCAGGATGCAGACGACTACATCATCTACAACCAGACAACCGGCGCACTTTACTACGATGAAGACGGCATCGGCGGCGCAGCGCAAATCCAGTTCGCGACCCTAGACACAGGGCTAGCGCTGACGGCGTCTGAGTTCGAAATTGTGTGAAGCCGCAGCCATGCCTGCACCGCTTTGGAACGTTGGACAAATTGGCAAACCGCGTGCTGACAGTAAGCTACGGACGGCAGGAGGTCAAAAAGTGAAGAGACGATAAGGCGTTGATAAAAAACATTACTTTTTCAACCCAAGCGGGCGAGGTATCTGCTGTGAATCAGTGGGTCGCAGGTTCGAATCCTGCACGGCTCACCACTTCTCATCAATTATCCTTTCCCTGTTTGGGTTTGGTGTCGGATTTGGCGAACCGTTTGGGAAGGTTCGCTAAATTGTGCTCGCCATTCGGGCGGGCGATCAGTTTCTCAATCGCGGAATCGGCCATGCCTTCGCGGCCTGCGGCCTCGGTGTAACGCTGGACCAGGGCTAGCGTTTTGTGCCCGGCTACCGCGCCGATCTCGTGCGCAGTCGCCCCAACCAATCCACGTCGCCGGACTTAGCAGCTTCTACGCCAGCAGCGACATGTTGATCGTGCAGTTCCTCGTCGATGACCAAATGCCTCTCATTTGCAAGAAGTCTCAGTATCTCGATCAAGAAATCTGGGGTTTCTCGGCGGAGTTGGGGAGCGACTACGGGTCGGAGGCTTTCGTTCAGCGGTACGAAGACGCAACGCTCAGGCGGCATGCTGGTGTTCGTGCCGATCCACCCGGACCTGGCCGAGGTTCTGGACAAGTTGCCGAAGGACCGCCCCTTCCTGGCCACCCAGAAAGGCACCATGCGCTCTGCCGGTGGGCTGGGCAATCTCATGCAGCGTTGGACCGAAGACGCCAAACTGCCCCAGTGTTCCGCCCACGGACTGCGCAAGGCTTGCGCGCGACGTCTAGCCGAGGCCGGGGCAACCGCGCACGAGATCGGCGCGGTCACAGGACACAAAACTCTGGCCCTGGTGCAGCGCTACACCGAGGCCGCAGGCCGCGAAGGCATGGCCGATTCCGCGATTGAGAAACTGATCGCCCGCCCGAATGGCGAGCGCAATTTGGCGAACCTTCCCAAACGGTTCGTCAAATCCGACACCAAACCCAAACAGGGAAAGGATAATCGATGAGAAGTGGTGAGCCGTGCAGGATTCGAACCTGCGACCCACTGATTAAAAGTCACCCACTGACATTTATAGGTAGACTGCGGGTTGGCGCGATAATTTAGCAAAAACAACGTCTTATTTACATTTTCAAACGAATATCAGTCGGTTGACAGTGCGGGTTGGCGCAACTTAGTGTTGTGGCGTGTTTGAAAAAACGTTTGAAAGTGGACCACGGAGAGCACCATGACCGCAACACTGAACCTCGACAGCGTGACGCAGGTGCGAAACGCTGCGAAAGACAAACCGAAGTCAGGCACCGTCTGGTATTCGCACGATGGCGACAAATACCCCTGTCTCTATCTCGGCGTCGGCAAGCGCGCCGCCACTTGGTATTTCAAAGGACGTTTAAACGGGAAGTCGCGGCAGAAATCGCTTGAGGCTACATTCCCGGACACGACCGCTGCGCAGGCATTCGCAAAGATCGACGCGCTGGCCGTCCATCACGGCAGCGAAACGACCTCCGAGATCAAGAAGGTGCGCGATGCGTGGAAAGAGTATCGGGCGGGTGCAACAGCAAAGCAGAGCACACTAGACGACCAAGAAAGCAAACTTAAGCGATATGCCGAGGCGATCCTCAACAAGTCTCCCACCTCGGTAACGTTGCTCGATGTGCGGCGCTGCCTTCTTGCGATCCCGTCCGTATCCACGCGCCACCACGTCAAGGCAGCCTTGAACAACGCGTACTCAATCCTCGACATTCCGTCGCCCATCCCGCGCGGCAAGTTGAAGGCAAAACAACTCGGCAAGGTGCGCAAGCGTCCGACGTTTTGGAAAGAGCTTTGCGACGCCAACCCAGAGATTGACCGCCGCGACTGGTCGCCAATGTGGCAGGCGATCATGGCTGTGAAAAACCCTCTGCGGCGGACCGCTTGGATCGTGATGTTCTTCACCGGCATCCGTTCGGACGACGTGCGTTCGCTGCGTTGGGATCAAATCGACCTCGCCCGCAAGACGATCCGGCTGGACGACATGAAGAACGGCGAAACCCGCACGCTTCCCATCTGCGATACTGTGGTTGCCGCGCTGTCAGCCATCCGTTCGAACTACGCGTTCGTGTTTCCCACGACCTCGACGAAGACCGGCGAGACGATCTATATCGACCACCTCGACACGCTCATGCATCCGACGCTGAAAGAAGACACAGGCAAGTTGGACTATAAGGCGAACCCGATCCTCAAGCCCATTCCCGTGCTGCGTCAGCACGACACTCGCCACCATTTCACCTCAGCCTGCGGCCCTGCTCGTGTGCCGTCCTACGCGGCTGCATTCCTGCGTGGTGACATTACCTCCGACAATCGGGACGACGACATGGTGATGGAGTATCAGGAAGACCTCGATTTGCACGACTTGGTCATGGACATCGAAAAAGTCATCATCGACCGAATAAAGGTAACACCTGCTTTCGAAGTTGCGGAAACCGATTGAGTGCACCATTTTCGAATTGCGCCAATGCCGCGTCGTGAGACGCCGCGCACTGTGATGGTGGGCGTGCAGCATATCCTCAGGGCAACGTTTGCGGCCTACGTCCAGAGGTGAGGGGAAAAGCGCCGCCGGTAGCAACGGAAACCCGTCTGTCTGATTAGGACATGACGAAAGGACTCTGTTGCAATGTCCACAGACCAAATCCGTGCGCTTGAGCGCCGCATCGAAGATCTGGAAATGCAGATCACTACCCCAAGACTTATGACGCCCCGTCAGGTGTGCGACTTCCTCCAAATCTCGGAACGCTTGTTCTATGAGTGGAAGGCCGCAGGCGACAGCCCGCCCGCGATCTATTGGAGCGAGCGCACCGTTCGCTACGATCTCGACGCCGTGATGGCATGGGCGAAGCAAAAAGAAGTGGGGCAGGCATAAGGCCCGCCCCACTGGATCAGCGTCAACACGAAATTTGGAATAAGTCGGTTATACATGCTGACTTGGCGACGCTGAACCGGTGAAGCGGGTCCATCCTGATAATGGCATGGACAATATTCAGCAGCTAAAACAGATCGCCGAAATGAGTGGCGGTTACTCGAAACTCAAATGGGTCGATGGGAAGAAAGCCTATTACCCGGCACGCGATGAAGGCACCCCTCGCCCGATCACCGACGACGTGATCCGTGCGCACCTCGACGGCTCGCAGCCCATCGGGATCAACATGAACACCGGAGACGGCAAGTCACACTTCGCTGTCTTCGACTTCGACGATCACGACGGCAGCGTTGCCCCACAGGTGATGCGCACCCGCGTTGGGTTCGTCGCGGGAGTCCTGCATCGCCACGGCACTCCTCACTTCGTCGTGCGGTCGGGCGGTGGTCGCGGCTACCACATTTGGATCGTCTTCGAACGCGCCTCCCGCGCCGACTATGTCAGAAAGCGGATGCGCGAAATTCTGAACGAGGCGAACACCGCGCTTGCGCAGTCGCCTTGGGACCACGAGAAATTTGTGCCCGACGATGGCAAGGGCAAAGGCATGTTTCATTCGACGGACACGATCCATGCCCGCTCGCCGCGCCCAGATCAGCCCGACAGCTACAAAGTCGAACACTATGTGGAGCTGCTGCCCAAACATGGCGAATGGCCCGTTATCGCCCTGCCGCTTGCCCTTGAGAGCGTCGCCATGACACCGACGGGATGGTCGGACGCGGGATACATCGAGTTCGAGGAAGGTGGCGATCTCGTCGTGCAGAAGGCCAAGCCGTCACGCACCGGCCCGAAGGCAGGTCAGACCAAGAAGGAGATCGACGTTGACGCAGCGGTTGCGGCCTTCGCCAAAGCACGTCCCGGTGGCGACTATCACCAGTGGGTGTCTGCGGGGTTCAATATCCTCGCCGCGTTTGGGCAGGAAGGTGTCGCGCAGTTCATCGCCTATTCGCAGGCGACGGACGGTTTTGAAAGCGACAATGATGCCCGCGAGAAGTGGAACGACCTCTCGAAGCGCAAGCCCAACTGCAAGGCGGCGACGTTCTGGGCCTATGCCTGTGCAGGCGGCTACCAAGGCGGATTGCCCGACGACGTGAAGCTCAACGGCTCGGACGTGGGGCGCGAGATTTTGACCGACGTGATCGAAAACGTCGATCTGTTCCGCGACAAGGACGGCACCGCCTACGGGGGTATCTCGCCTCGTCGCGCCGTGCCCATCGACTCTCAGGTGTTTGCCGACTGGCTGCGACGCAAGGCGTATGAGGCAGGCCAGGTGGTGTCTGCCGAGACTGTCACGTCCGTTCAATCGCTCGCCCGTGCCCATTGCTCAGACGTGCGCGAGGTGCATCTGCGCGTCGCCCGCATCGACGAGACTGTCTATGTCGATCTCTGCGATGTGGAGGACAACGTGGCAAAGATCACGAGCGAAGGGGCATCCCTTGTCGGTGACGATGAATGGTGCCCGACGTTCCGCAGATCGAAGCAGATGCCCCTCTCCGCCGATCTGGCGGGCACAATCGACGACGTGCGGTCCATGATCAACCTCGACGATGATCAGTTCGTTCTGTTCATGGCGTGCGCTGTGAAGATGTATTTCCCCGACAGCCCATCGCCCATCGTCAACCTGATTGGTGAGTATGGCTCGGGCAAAACGTCGGCCACCATCGTCATGCGCACCTTGATTGATCCTGTCCCCGCGATGGTCGCCTATGGCGAGACGAGCAAGCCCGAAGACCTGCTCATCCGCTGTTGGCACAATGGCGTGCTGACCCTTGAGAACATGTCGAACTTAACCAAAATCTCCGACTTGCTGTGCGGTGTCTGCACGGGCATGGGGTTTGAAGTGCGGCAGTTGTTCACCAACCGTGACCTTAGCACCCTCTGGGTGCGTCGCCCGGTGATCGTCAATGGCATCGACCCGACCAAATACGCGTCTGACCTGATCTCGCGCATGATCGAAATTGAGTTACAGCGGCCAGAGAAGCGAATCCGCGAGACACAGTTCGAACGGGATTTGGTCGATAAGGCTCCGCGCATGGTTGGCGCGATGTTCAACCTCGTGCGGGATGTGCTGCGCACGCTGCCCGAGATTGACAATGTGCCTGACGACCTGCGCATGGCCGAGTTTGCAACCGTTGGAGAGGGCGTCGCGCGCCTGATGGGCAAGGAACCCGGTTGGTTCGTTGACCGCATGATGGACATGCAGGAGGAAGCGCAGGATGAGGCAGCGGACGACTCTGCCACCATGCAGGCGCTTTCAGAGGTCTGCCAAGGCATCGCGCGCGGGCGGTTTTGGGGGTCGCCTCAGGAATTGCTGACGCAAATGCAGTTAGCAGCGGACGGCAACTCAGGTATCCGCGTGTCGGGCCTGCCAATGACTGCATCCACGCTGTCGCGCGAGCTTGGTTCATTGAAGGGCGTGCTGCGTCGTCGTGGCTGGGAGATTGAGAAGAAATCTCGCAAGTGGCTGATCGTTCCGCCCAAGGACGTTTCAGCCGAGGAGTTGGAGCGAATGATGGCTGATCACTGATTTCGGTGAGCAGACCAACAAACGATGGGCGGTGTCTTCGGGCATCGCCCGTTTTCGTGCAGGGTATGCAGGAAATGCAGTGGGGCGCATTATAGCGAAACTATTAGTTGGTTAGTTGGTGACGTCTTCACCGACCAACCAACTAATTTTCCTTACGCCTGTAGGGGGGTGAAATAGCGTCATTGCCTGCACGGTTGCGGGCGGTGCCACGAAAAGTCCGTGCCTACCTCCTCCCGCTATCTCTACCTGCTTGACGCGAGATGGTCGCATCTACCCGCTTCGAACGCCGCCGACTGAACACATATCAGTAGGGGCGGTGCGAGTTTGCCTAATAAAACAAGACGGATGCGAGGAAGTTCGCCGCAGTTTCAAACGCGCTATCAAACGGCCTGCGGAAAAGACCTCAAAACCCGTCACCAAGGCTGACATATGTTCGGCATCCCCGCGAATTGCGCCACCTGCTTTTGCCCCACCTCCACCTCATTCCCCGGAACAACGCCCCAACGGCGGGTGATACGCATGTCATGCTGGGTCTGCGCGCATCGGGAATGGCCTAGCATCGGCTCTCCTAGCTGCCGCGATGAACCCGGTGCGCGCCACTGCAAAAAGGATATGACAATGACCATCACCGCGACCATCGACGAGCATGAAGCCGTCACACTCACCTACACCCGCATGAACACCACGTCGAACCTCGGCGTGCCCGACGCCGCCAAGTTCGCGGACGACCTCAAATCGACGCTCGAACCCGAACAGGGCAACATCTACCGCGACGGCTATAACGTGCTTGTGCAGCCCGAAGGCGTGACAGTCGAGGTGCATCCCCATTCGTTCCCGATCCCGTGGCAGCACATCGCCTCCGTGGTCGATCAACTGCGAGCCTGATGTTTGGGGATAGCCCCCAATCGCCTGAGGCGGCATTGGTCACGGCAATCATCATGCAGGCCTACCGTGACCTGTTCGTGACCGCAAAATCCGACGGCCAAGCGGCCTTTACGACGCAGGCGGAGCAGGATCGGGCAATCGCCGTCCTGACGGATCGAACTGGCCCACACGCCCGCCACCGTGCCTTCCTGTGCAGCCTGATCGGATGGGACGGGAACGTACTAGGTGAGCGTGTTCGCCGCATGATGGAGGGTGCCGACTTCCCGATGCCGACGGATCGAACGCCCGCGGCCCAACAGCGCCATGCGGAAGCCGTCGAAGACATTCGGGCGCGTTGGCTCCACCTAAAAAACACCCCTTCAAAACGCGCTCCACCTGCTTCTCCGGTCGGGGCATCCAGGGCTGCTTGATAAGTTGTTCGCATGACGGATCGGCGGTCCTTTCATGTCCTAATCAGCGAAACGGACATGGGCTTCCGCCTGTGTCCGTTTTGTTTAGGAACGAAAGGATCTCAAAATGGCCGACGATACATCCGCCGCCCTCAAAGCTCTCATTCAGCAGGTTTCCGCGCTCACCGAGACTGTGGGGCAGCAGCAAAAGAAACTCGACGGGTTGCGCGACTTCAATACGCGTATCTTGGACGAGAAGAAGGATATGCAACGCCGCCTCGAACAGCAGACCGAGACGGACAAGCAACTGGCCGATATGGGCTATGAGCGCGCCGCTGACGGCAACTACTACCCCAAAGGGACCAAGCCCGCCCACACCCTGACACGCGCGGAGGCGCGCGACCCCGCGAAGTATCGTGCGGCCAAGGAAGCGGCAGCGAAGATCGGTGCGACGTTGGAGATCGTCGATCCCGACAAACCCGACGACACCCACCGTCGCGGTCGCGGCAATGTCGCGACGACAACGACCACGGTCATCAAGGACGAGGATCAGCGGGTCGCCTACATGCGCCGCGATGTGATGGGGTCAGACCCGCGTCAGTATCAGCGCCTGCGCGCCGAGGGCATGACGGTCAAATCCTGGGACCAGCGCGACGACCTGCCACAGCACATGCAGACGAAACTCGCGCTGATGGAGAAATCCCATGACGCCTGAGGATCGTGCAACCTTGGAATGGGCCTATCGCGTCGTGCTTGGCTTCTCCGCCGAAGACGAGGTGTTCGTGCTGCGCGACCTGACTGTGGTCACACAGCACGACCATGCCCAACTCGACCCGTCAGAAAGCGCGCAGGACGCGTTGATCGTCGCCTTGGCACAGGTGATGAAGCTCCGTCTGACTGGCGTTCAGGCTGGCAAGCTGCGCTGCGATCTCGTCGCGGCGGGCATGAGGGAAGAGGCGGCAAATCGCGTTCATGATCATCTGGTGGACATCTCCGTTGGCGAGTGGACCCGCCTGAAAGAGCGGATCAATTGGTATCGCGACGATACATGCTTGCCCATTCCCGCCTCAACCAAAGCAGCGGGAGTATCCTGAAAATGGCAGGGAACAAAGGCAGCGGACGCCCAAGCACGATCAACACGCACCCCGAGAAGAAGACGATCATCAAGCAGATCGTCCTTGGGGAACACGGTCTGCCCGGTGGCATGTCGAAGGCGCAGGTCGCGAAACGTGTCGGGATGCACCCGGATTCCGTCTCGCGCTACCGCAAGGAACACATCACCGAGGAAATGGAACGCGCGATCTTGGCCGAGGCGCGTATCGAACCCTTGGACGGGGCGACGCGCGTTCTCAACGACGAGCGGATGGACGTTGCGCGGACCTATGAAAGCCTCGCGCGGCGTGTCGAAAAGCTGATCACCAAGGCCGAGGAAGCGGGCGACGATGGTTTCGCCCTCGCTTCTATGGAAGGTCTGCGGAAGGTGCTGCGCGACATTGCTACCATGCAGGGCAAACTCGCAACCAACCTTTCGGTCTCGGTCACGCTCGCGGAATCGCCTGAATGGGTGACGCTCAAATCCATCCTGCAAGCCGTCTGTGACGAGGTGCCCGCCGCCCGCGAGCCGCTGCTTCGCCACATGCGCCACCACGTCTTGTCGGTCACGAAAGAGGAGCAGGTGCTATGACCCATCGAGATTTCGAGGGCTGGGAGGAATACAGCCGCCGCCGTGCCGCCGCCAAGGAGGCCGGATCGCCCGATTGGGCGCGCCTGCCGCAAAGCCGCGATGTGATGCTTGAAGAAGGCGGCAAGCTCTACTTCACGGGCATCCCCTGCAAGAACGGGCATGTCTCGCCGAGAGATGGCAATCGGAACTGCACCCAATGCAGCGTCGCCAATATGCGCGCCTATTACGAGCGGCAGAAGAATGCCGTTTGACGCCCTCCATGACTGGTGCGTGGGCCTCGAACGTGATCTCGATCCCGTCGCGCGCCTGAGCCACTGGATCGGTCATGCGCCTGATCCTTGGCAGGTCGAGGCGTTCACCACGCAGGCGTCAGAGATCGCCCTGCGCGTAGGCCGTCAGGCGGGCAAAACCTCGGTGTTGGCCGCGCGTGCCGTTGAGGAATTACACGTTCCCGACAGCTTGACCATCTGCGTTGCGCCCGCCGAACGGCAAGCCAAGATCATCGCCCGCGAGATCGGGCAGCAACTTCGCCGCACGGATTTGGTCATCACGCGTTCGACCTTGACCGAACTCGAAATGTCGAACGGTGCCCGCGTGGTCGCGCTGCCGTCCACGTCGGACACGATCCGAGGCTATCCGTCGGTGTCGTTGCTGATCATCGACGAGTGCGCCTTCCTCCAAGGTGAAAACGGCGGCGAAGACCTGATCTCAGGCGTCCTGCCGATGCTGACGAAAGACGGGCAGGTGTTTTTCAGCAGCACGCCCGCAGGCAAGAACAACTACTTCGCGCGGTTGTTCCTCGACGCCAAACCCGGCGACGGCATCCACCGCATTGTCGTGCGCGGCACGGACATTCCGAGGCTGGCCGAAAAGGTCGAACGGATGCGCCGCACGCTGTCTGCGACCAAATTCCGACAAGAAATCGAGGTGGAAATGTTAAGCGATGGCCACGCCTATTTCGACCTCGCAATCATCGAACAAGCCACAAGCAAAACAGAGGTCGCGATATGCCCCAAGATGTGAACTATGAACCCGAATTGAACCTCGTCTACCTGCCCGATGGCGAGGTGGTGAACGAGACCAACCAAGACCCCGCAATCCCGCGTATCTCAGGGTATCAACGCTACTGGGTCGCTGCTGACCTCGGTCAGGCGAACGACTTCTCGGCGGTCATCGTGATCAAGGACCAAGCGTTGCCCATTTTGGACGACGGCAAGATCATCGTCGGCCCGCGCGAGCGCACCGTTGTCTACGCCGACCGCTTCCGTGGCGTGTCTTACGTCGATGTGGTGGACCATCTCGTGCGCCTACGCAACGCGCCGCCGTTCGGAGGGAAGTCAGAACTTGCCATCGACGGCACGTCCATCGGGCGCGTCGTCTCGGACATGCTCTGGGATCAAGGCGTCGATCACAAAGCGGTGCAGATGACGGGCGGGCAGGATTGGTCGAAGAAGGGGTCGCGGTATGTCAACGCAGGCAAAACCTTCATGATCGAAAATCTCGCCGTGCTATTCGCCTCGGGCGATCTCAAATTCGCGCCCGACTTGCCCTTGCGCGACGAGATCGAGGCCGACCTGGCTTCCTTCGCGACGACGACAACGGCGGCAGGCAATCAGATCATCAGCCAAAGCCGTAGCGCGGGCGGACACGGCGACTTGGGCATCGCGCTGATCCTCGGTGGGTTCGCCTCGCAATACCTGCAAGCAGGCCTCGCCGTGCAGCAGACCCTTCGCGGGTGGTGGTGAATGCGTCTCTCTTCGCGCTCGCCAAACCCGCTTGGGTCGATGTGCCTTGAAATCGACGAGAGACCGGGGATTCTTGCGGCTCTCTGCGGCAACTCGGTGTGGTGCGGTGTCAGCGTGGGACAGCGCCGCCAACCGCGTTCTCTGACGAAGACAGAGCTATAGGGCAATCTGCTGCATTGCCCTTCCCCTATGCCCCTTCGTCGTCGTCCAAGTCTTGCTCATTGGATTCGAAGTCTGCTCTCAGAATTGCGACAAATTCGGCAGTCATCCAACGGCTCTCCCTCCAGATGTACTGATGATGACGTTCTTTGAATGATCGTAGTGCTGTTTTAAATTGGACCATCACGAGGACCGCGTCACTCACCTGCGGCAGCACCTCATCATCCAAAAGCTCGAGGTACTTCGTTTCAGGCTGTCCACTCAAAACAGTCATCAAGTTTTGGAGAACTCTATTGACGATCTTGACTTTGCTTGCGCTCATGGTTGCATCAGGCTTTTTCTTCGAAAGCTCTTTAACTTCCAAAAGCAACGCATTGAAAACATCGTTGCTTGCCTCGTACTCCTCAACGATTGCATCAGTAGTTACAAACTCAAGATCATACTCGTCTTCGAACCTCATCTCTTGCGCCCAATCTTGGTTGGAGGGCCTGATTCAATGGTTCCTATTTCCCCCGATACAACATAGTAATACCTACCAGTGCTGTTTCGCCTGACATTGTCAGAACGAAATCGTTCAGCTTCCTCCATGTACTGTGAAAGAATCATAGTTACGTCGCTATTAGTCGGCGCATCGTCACTATCGAAAACATCAAACTCTTCGAAAGGTTTGTAGTCGGAGCCCAAAACAGAGTTCCCCGCCTCAAGTACCTTGTTTATCATCTTGAGCTTGAACCCGTTTACGGAATCGCTCGGGCTTTTCTTTGCTAAAGCGCCGATCTCAGCATACATTCCCTGCAACTGCCCGATTAGCTTCTCGAGCTTTTCAACATCTTCGTTGGTTTCCACTTTTATCTCCTATGGGCACTCACGCCGAAACTCGACGTACTTTTTGTTCAAAATGTCAATCGGTTCTCGCTCCCTACTATCGAACACCTCGACCATTTGCTCCAAGTCCGCATCTGTCAAAGTGATAACAGCTTTTCGTTGCCCTGCCCAAAGGTTCACGGCGCGCTTAACTTCAGCTTTCTTCAAAGGGTTTCGAGTGACGAAAACGCCAAACTTGCCAAGCTCATCGGTTAAGTAGCGATTGATCTGATCGAAATGAATGCGCCCAACTTCAGCTACATTCTTCATTTCAAAAGTAATTTGGCGTGACCCGTAGTCGTCCATAAGCTCTTGCAGCAATGGGACCGAGCGAGTGTTGTAAAAAATTAGATCACGGATAGAAACACCGTCATCAGTCCTCGCTTGCACCTGGGCAAAATCAAGACTCGGATACAGGAGCGATGGAAGCAATCGCCCCACCAAGTTCTCATACTTAGTGTCCGCTCCACCCGTCTTGCCTGTAGGGAGTTTCTTAATCTGGGCGAATATGCGCTTCGCTGAGGTCACAGGAATTTGCGAGAACAATGGGTCATTCTCACAATCCTCGAAACTCCGCTCCTTTGCTTGGATGTACTTCTCTACCACACCGTAGTTATGGCGATTGTAGCTGAGGACTTTGACCCGCGTTAGTTCTTCCGGCTTGTGTGAAATCTCGTCTTGAGGGCAGTGCTTCTCATAGTAGTCGTCGTAGTTAATCCATGGGGCAAAGCGCATCCAGCGTTTGGGAACAAGGATGATCGGCGATCCATTTTCGGGATTTACAGGCAAGGCGACCCCTTCTTCCCGAACAAACTTGTTGGTTCGATAATCATACACATGATTGACAGTGCACGGCTGTGTGGGAACCCCGAGTTTTTCGCACTGGTCAATCGTGAAATCTATGAGAAAGGACTTCAAAAAGTTGCAGCTAATGTCTGAAATTCTGTCTTTCGAAATGCCTTCCACAAAGAACTGGATTTCCTCGAAGTGCCGGAAGCCATTCTGCTGGTAGTGCGGAATGCTCTTGAAGAGGTCTATGACCTCTTTTGCTTTGTCCGGTCCAATCCGCTTGCCCTTTCTGGTCAGCGATGTGCCAAGACCGACTTCATCGCACTCAGAGGCTATTATCAGCGTCTCAATTGCTTCGGACCCGCGCGCCTGAGAGGCCAACAGCCCAAGGTGGTTGAAGGCGTTTACTAGGCCCGTATGTAACGATTGATCCTGCTGCGAAGGTGATCGCCACAGCATAAACGGATCGAGGTAGAGCGGAATGTCTTCATCAAGAAATGGAATGGCAAAATCGAGATCGACTTGGGCCGCGTGAATACCATGATAGTCGGTGAGTCTTGGTCTGATTAACAATCTAGGTATGCACCTCGGGAGTTGTGCCAACTTGCGGTGAGCAACTTTGCAGCTCTGCAAATTGATACTAATACTGGGAATTTCCGGACCAAACATACCAGATGTGGGGGAAGTGGCGCAACACTTCACACCAAATACGTGCAGGTAAGCAGCTTGTCTTAATCGACGCTTCTGGCAGCTTCCCGCTGGCCCAGATACCGAACCACCATTTCAGGATCACGCATCGCCCTCCCAACCTTCAACAGTCGGGATTGATCAACGCGCACTTCTCTCTTGCCGCTAACCAGCAAGTAGTGCCGATGCGGGTCCGTGAGTTCGACTGCCTTGATCAGTTTGCGCGCAGCGGCGGTGTTCTGCTGCGGCGTTTTGCTCGGATCGCCGCGATAGCGGTCAAATCCTGTGCGATCTTGCAGTTCGAGTTCGATTGTCTTGAAGGTTCGTTCTTGGGGTCCGGGCTGTGAAGGGTCATCGCCGCCAAAGAGCCGAAACAACTCCTGCTCGGACTCGATCATCCCGCACCCGGATTCACGGGCTGCAAAGAGGCGAGCCGGTCCCACATGTGGACCCGTTCGCCGCGATCAAAACTTGGAGCGAAGAATTTGGCCAAAGCCTTAGCGACTTTCGTTGCGACTTTGGCTTCGGGAGCTTCTGCCACTTCAACCGCCCGCTTTACAGTCACATATAGGAAGCCGTCTTCAATGCGCTTGTTCTCGGTTTCCCAGCCGTCGTCTGATAACTTTCCGAACACCTCACGGTGGGCGTCGAATTGATCCTCAAGATCGGCTCTGCGCTGCTCCTTGACGAGATTGGAGAATTCCGGCGTCAGCAGTTCTTGCTCGTCCGCATTAAGGTCGTCGCCACGTTCATACTTGGCCATGGCATCGTACTGGCGCTGGTGGTGCGCTTCGATGCGAGCGACTTCCTCCTCGGCCTCAGCAATTTGGGCCTCGATCTCGCTCATGCGGTTCTTGAGGCGGCTGACGCGTTTCTCGGCAGCGGTCCTAGCTGCAACCGTTTCCTCAAGCGCAGTCACAAAAATATCGTCGAGACGCGGGTTCAAGTCGCCGCCTACCACACGCTGTGCAACGGCAGCGTCGGGATGGTAAAAGAACCCGTCTGTGTATGTCTCGATCATAGGTTGATTCTGCCCTTCGAGGGCTTCACGATCAAGCCCTTTCCGTTTGGGAACGAAAATGAGGCTGGTGACGCTTCGGGATCATAAAATGTTGCGAGCGACATTACCTTGGCGATAGTTGCCCCATGCCAATACTGGTGATGCTTTTCGCCAGTGGTTTGCGCTGCAAATTTCACGACTTCACTCAGCCTTGCCTGTTTTGCTTTGGCGGTGACGATGGGAGGCACGGGCCGCCCCTTGCGCCAGTATTTCTCGATCAAAGGTCGGCAGCTTTCGGAAAGACGAGTGTTGGCTTGCGTCTCCGATGTGAACCAACGCCCATCCGCCCAAGTCAAGGCCAAGCCATCGTGGAAATCGCAGGTGACAGGTTCACCGCACATGGCTTTCAAGACAGCAACATCACGGGCGGTGAAGACAGCCGAACCAAGGTCTGCACCTACGTCGATTTCCACAATCGAACGATTGTCGGATGCATATAGTTTGCTCCCGGCCAGTTCGACGAATCCGAGCCATGGGAATAACTTCGTTCCTCGCCCACGAAACTTGTTGGCCTTTGTGAGCGCATCAAGAAACCCGCTGGGGACTGACTGTTTGCATTCCGGCTCGATCATAAACGGCCCTCAAACATTCGATCAGCCAGAAAGCGGTCTCGATCTTCCTTCATTGGATAGGCGCGCAACTCCTCACTGAACGGATAGGGCAGCGCTTCGCCGTCTTGGTATGATTTGACGCCGGGTGGTTGCCACTTAAACGCCTCTGAATAGGCCCTCAACTCCCCCATGCAGATCAAGCCTCGTGCCCGCTGATCGACTAGCGCCATGGGCCAGGGGAAATAGCTCTCGACCTTTCCTCGGATCCACTCTCGCTTGCGCTTCGGCAGAAAACTGATGTTGCGGTCGTTGCCGATCATCTTCTCATTGGCATTGAGGTCAAAGTCATCCATTTCAACGCCAATATGGTAGCCGCGATACCTCGGTTGCTGCTTTTCCGCGATGCGCTGGTTTTCTCGCTCAAGATCACCGTTTTGGGCTTCTTTGAGAGTAAAGTTGTTTTGACGTGTTGTTTGGGTTTCAAGGAGGTCCACTTGCCCCTGAAAGCCGTGCTGATTCCAAGCGGCTGAGTCGCCGGATGTCAGGCCCGCCTCCCGGATCATCTCATTGCCTGTGGTCGCGAGGCCGTGGGTTTCTACGTTGCAGGCCAGATCGCGCAACGCGAGCCTCGCGAGTTGTGCCCATTGGGTTCTTTCGGCCTCGGGCTTTGCGTTGTTGGGTGAGAGACACAAGTAGCCCTTCGCTTGATCGACGATGCTAAGCAATCGCTCCCTGCCCTCGCCTTGGTGAAAGACGGGCAGCACGCGGTCGCCAAATTCCGAGCGGAGGGCCGAAAGGTTTCTATCCGACTCCTCGAACGAATATTGCAGTTCCGCTTGCGTCGGATCGCGCCCCCGTTCACCGGGGATGGAATCAAGGTTGATCAGCCACACTTCATCAAACAGACCGTCCGCTTCCGTGAGAAATCTTGTGTAGGCAGCGAGGACTTCGTCGAGCGTTACCCTTGCCCCCGCGTTCCAAGCGGTGAAAGCACCCGAGTCGAGCATTATGTGCGACGGGAGAGTCGCGGAACGATTGTTGCTGGCCTCCCGCAAAGCGACCGCATAAGGCACCCAACGCTCCGCGATCCCACGTTGCGCGAGTAGCCGAGATTGCTCCCGGTCCCGGCGTTCAAGTTTGGCGAGCAACGCCGGTTCGTACTCGCATTGTTCATCAAACGTCCGAACACCTGCCTTTGCCATCGAGAGCCATTTCATGACCTCACGGGCATAGTCGCCGTGCATGGAGAACAGCCTGTGCGAGCACATCTGGTTTTCCAGCGCCTGAAAGGCGTCGTTCTTTGGTGTGCCGGACATATATAGGTGCATGGTGGCCTCCTGACACAAAAGGTAGCAACCACAAGGCGATCAGGAAACCGGAAAGCGCAATCCCGATGTTCTGACGGTTTCAAACGATCCCAAGGCCCTACCGAACCGCATGTTGGAAAAATGTTTGAAAAACGCGAAAACCGCCAAGCGAAGACTTGGCGGTTTTTCGTTTCCGATCAATCGGTTGAAGTGGTGAGCCGTGCAGGATTCGAACCTGCGACCCACTGATTAAAAGTCAGTTGCTCTACCAACTGAGCTAACGGCCCACTCTCTGTCCGGTCTTTCGACCCGTGGCGCTCTCTAAGCTAATTCACCGATCAGGTTCAAGAGCTTATTTGCACCTCGTGTCGCTTTCGTTTCCGGCGTGTCCGGCGACCCGATAGGCGGCCTAATTAGGCAGGTGGCAGAGGGGGGTCAACCCCCTTTTTTGCCTAATCCGCGCAGCAGGCTGGAATAAGTTCCCTGGCAGCGTTATATGCCCGCCATGGCACAGCAGACCACCGGTATGACCTTCATGAAGATGCACGGGCTGGGCAACGATTTCGTCGTTGTCGATGCGCGGGCGCATCCGGTCGACGTGACAGCTGCATTGGCTCGGGGTATCGCGCATCGCCATTTCGGCGTGGGATTCGACCAGTTGGCGCTGATCGAACAGGGCAAGGGCGACGCGCATCTCGTATTTCTGAACGCCGACGGTTCAACCTCGGCCGCCTGCGGCAATGCCACCCGCTGTATCGCACGGCATCTGATGGACGAGACCGGCAAGACCGAGCTGCATCTGACCACCGATCGCGGCGACCTTTATGCGCGCGACGCGGGCAACGGGCTGACCTCGGTCAATATGGGGGCGCCGCAACTTTTGTGGCACGAGATCCCGCTGGCCGAAGAGATGGATACGCTGGAACTGCCCATCGAGGGCGGCCCGACCGCTACCGGCATGGGCAATCCGCACTGTACGTTCTTCGTCGCCGATGCCGAAGCGATCCCCTTGGCCGAGTTCGGCGCGCGCTACGAGCATCACCCGCTCTACCCGCAGCGCACCAATGTGCAGGTCGCACAGGTAATCGGCCCCGACCATATCCGCATGCGGGTCTGGGAACGCGGCGTCGGCATCACCCTGGCCTCCGGTTCCTCCTCCTGTGCCACCGCCGTGGCCGCCGCGCGTCGGGGCCTCACGGGCCGCAAGGTACAGATCGACCTCGACGGCGGCACGCTCTGGATCGACTGGCGCGACGATGGCGTCTGGATGACCGGTCCCACCATGCATGTGTTCAGCGCCACGCTGACGCCCGAATTCCTGGCCAGCCTGGGATGAGCGCGCCCAAGTTCACCACGCTCGGCTGTCGTCTCAACGCTTATGAGACGGAAGCGATGAAGGAACTGTCGGCGCAGGCAGGGCTCGACAATGCCGTCATCGTCAACACCTGCGCCGTCACGGCCGAGGCCGTGCGCAAGGCGCGTCAGGAGATCCGCCGCCTGCGCCGCGAGAACCCCACCGCACGCCTGATCGTCACCGGCTGCGCCGCCCAGACCGAACCCGAGACCTTCACCGCCATGGCCGAGGTCGACGCGGTGATCGGCAATACCGAAAAGATGCGGCCCGAGACCTGGAAGAGCATGGCCGCCGATTTCATCGGCGAGACCGAGACAGTACAGGTCGACGACATCATGAGCGTGACCGAAACCGCCGGTCACCTGATCGACGGATTCGGCACCCGCAGCCGCGCCTATGTGCAGGTGCAGAACGGCTGCGATCACCGCTGCACCTTCTGCATCATCCCCTATGGCCGCGGCAACTCGCGCAGCGTTCCGGCGGGCGTGGTGGTGGACCAGATCAAGCGTCTGGTAGATCGTGGCTATAACGAGGTGGTGCTGACCGGGGTCGACCTCACCTCCTGGGGCGCCGACCTGCCCGCAGAACCCAAACTGGGCGATCTGGTGATGCGTATCCTGCGGCTGGTGCCCGACCTGCCACGCCTCAGGATCAGCTCCATCGACTCGATCGAGGTGGACGAGAACCTGATGCAGGCCATCGCCACCGAACCGCGCCTGATGCCACATCTGCATCTCAGCCTGCAACATGGCGACGACCTGATCCTGAAACGGATGAAACGCCGCCATCTGCGCGATGACGCCATCCGCTTTGCCGAAGAGGCCCGCCGCCTGCGCCCCGAGATGACCTTCGGCGCCGATATCATCGCCGGCTTCCCGACCGAGACCGAGGCGCATTTCGAGAACTCGCTGAAACTGGTCGATGACTGCCACCTGACCTGGTTGCATGTCTTCCCCTATTCCCGGCGCGAGGGCACGCCCGCCGCCAAAATCCCCAGCCAGGTTAACGGCAAGACCATCAAGGACCGCGCCGCCCGCTTGCGCGCCGCAGGCGACAGGCGCGTGGCGCAGCACTTGGCCCAACAGGTCGGGCGCAGCCACCGCATCCTGATGGAAAGCCCGCAGATGGGCCGCACCGAGCAATTCACCGAAGTGCATTTCGACACGCCCCAGCCCGAAGGCCAGATCGTCACAACCACGATAACCGGCACTTCTGGCAACGTGCTGACCGCCTGACGACGCCCTCGGGCTTCTTTCTGGTCGGCAATACTCCGGGGTGAATTGCCCGAAGGGCAAGAGGGGCAGCGCCCCTCTCTTATTCCGGATCAACCAGCAGCTCTTCCATGAAGAGGCTCAGGAACTGGGTTCGCCCATCGACTCCCGCTTTGGCATAGATCGCAGCCGATTGCGCGCGGACCGTGCCCGCCGCTCGGCCCCGAACCGTAGCGATGCTGTCATTATCCAGCCCCTTGAGGATCATGAGTGCCACATCGCGCTCGGCGGGTGTCAGCCCCCAATCGGCAAAGAAACCCTCGATCACCTCGGCCATCTCACCGCGTGCCGCACGCAGGCCCGTGGTGACCCGCTCCATCCGCAAGAGCAATTGGCGCAGCTCGTATATCAGCACACCCAGCCCGGTGCACAGAACCAGCGCCACACCGCCTTCCAGCCACAGATGCGTGGGGCCGTCGTTGTCCCCCGCCCTCAGGTCGGCAAGAACGTCGCCAATGAAGAACAGGGCACAGAGAGCCTGCAATACGATCATCCAGGCGAGGATTGCAGCCCGGCGCTCATCCGCGTCGCCGGGCCGCATCAGGGGGCGCAGCCAAGTGGTCATCTATCCGAGCGGATCACGGGTATGCGCTTGCGTCCTGTCACCATGGCGCGCGCCAGCGGTACCCCGGTGCGCCATTGATCGAACAGCACACCGCCCACATGCAGGACGACCGAGAGCATCAGCCAGCCAAAGGCCGCCTCGTGCAATTCCTCGACCCAGTCGACGCCAAAGAACGTGACAGTGCCCATCATGATGCCGGTGGCGCTCAGCGCCAGCAATGTCAGCCACAGGTTATAGACCATCAGCGCCCCCAGGGGATTATGCGACAGGTGAACCGTGCGCTCTCTCCGCAGCATCGCCCATAGGTGCCCCAGAGCGGCAGCCGGGTTGGGCGGAAAGGCGGTGAAGCGCGCCGGTTTCGGCCCAACGATACACCACAAGAGCCGCAGTACAACCAGCGCCAGTACGGCATAGCCGACCTGCTCGTGCAACGCGCCATCGGGATCGGTCAACGCGCTGTTGATCAGCACCCCCAGCGCCACCCCCCAATGCGTCAGCCGCACCAGCGGGTCCCAGACGCGGATCTCGCGGGCGCCTTCGCGCCCGCCCGGTGTCCCGGCCATCCAGCCTTACTCCATCTCGATCTTGCTGATCTTGCCGGTCTTGGGCTCGACATAGACCTCGGCCATCTTGCCGTCCTTGACCACATAGGCCTCGATCTTGCCGTCCTCGTCCTCGATCTTGCGAACGTCATAGCCCAGATCTTTCAAGCTGGTACGGATCTCTTCCGACGAGGTGCCCAGCTGTGTGTCGGTGGTCAGGTCAAGAGCCAACACCGGACTGGCGGCTAGGGCGAGCGCGGCGATCAGGGCAAAGGATTTCATGGAACATCTCCTGAGATTGCAACAGGCGGACCATCCGCCGTCTGTCCCGAAACTGGCGATGCTCCGGCCCTATCGCTATCGAACAAGGGCTTATTTTGCTGAAATAAGCGCCTGCTGATGGGCGCAAACTAACGCCGTGATGGCGACCCTGCCCGAAAACCAAAAGAAAACCCCCGCACCAGGGTACGGGGGCTCTCGAAACCAAAATGCAAAAAGAGGCTTAGTGCTTCTTGCCCTTGTGCGGCGCCCACAGGCGCTTGTTGGTCAGGTACAGCATGCTGGCCAGGATGGTCAGAAAGATCACGCCCACCAGACCGGCCTGCTTGCGCGCCATCATCTTGGGTTCGGCGGCCCACATCAGGAAGGCCGACACATCAGCCGCCATGTGGTGCAGGTCGTTGGCATGACCATCGGCAAATTCCACCTGCTCGTCGCTCAACGGCGGCGCCATCGAGATCCAGCCACCCGGAAAGGCGGTGTTCTCATACAGGATCGAACCCGCTTCTTCCTTCTCGTGGCCGGTGTAACCGGTCAGCAGCGAGGCGATGTATTCCGCACCGCCGATACCCTTGAACAGCTGGTTGATGCCCAGACCGTAGGGGCCGTGGAAGCCCGCGCGCGCCTTGGCCATCATGCTGAGGTCCGGGGCGCCAGCGGCGGTGTTGGCCGGGAAGTGATCGGTCGGGATCGCCGGGCGATCGTCTTCCAGTTCCGGGTCATAGACCGAGAAGGTTTCGGACGCATAGGCGCGGACCTGATCGTCGGTCCAGCCGATACCACCCTCGTCGCCCAGCGTGCGCAGCGGCACGTATTTCAGGCCGTGGCAGGCGGCGCAGACCTCGGTATAGACCTGAAGGCCGCGTTGCAGCTGGTTCTGGTCATAGGTGCCAAAGGGGCCTTCGAACGAGAACTGGAAATCCTCGATATGCTGCTCGCCACCGCCTGCCGCATGGGATGCGACAGGAGCAAGCGCCAGGGCAAAAGCGGCACCGATTGCAAGTTTCTTGAACATGAGTTCCGGTCCCTCTTCTTACTCGGCCGGAGTGGCGTCAGACGCCGTGCCGTAGTGCGCGTTGAAGTCTTCCTCGATCGTGGCCGGCTGCGGCAGCGGCTTCTCGATCACACCCAGGATGGGCAGGATCACGAAGAAGTAGCCGAACCAATAGGCCGAAGCGATCAGCGAGAAGGATGCATAGGGCTCTTCCGCGGGCATCGCGCCCAGCCACATCAGGGCAAAGAAGTCGATGATCAGCAGGTAGAACCACCATTTGAACATCGGACGATACTTGCCCGAACGCACCGACGAGGTGTCGAGCCAGGGCGCCAGCGCCATGGCCAGGATCGCGCCGAACATTGCCAGCACGCCAAAGAACTTGGCGTCGATGATGCCGCCGGTCACAAAGCTGGCGATCTGCACCACCCAGACTTCCGAAGTGAAGGCGCGCAGGATGGCGTAGAACGGCAGGAAGTACCATTCAGGCACGATATGCGCGGGCGTCACCAGCGCGTTGGCCTCAATATAGTTGTCGGGGTGGCCTAGATAGTTCGGCATGAAGCCGACAATCGCCCAGAAGATCACCAGCACGATGGCCAGGCCCACCAGGTCCTTGATCACGAAATAGGGCCAGAACGGCAGCGTGTCCTTCTCGGCCTCGGCTTTCGACCCGCGGCGAACTTCAACACCCGTGGGGTTGTTGTTGCCGGTGGTGTGGAAGGCCCAGATATGCACGATGACCAGTGCCGCGATGACGAAGGGCAACAGATAGTGCAGCGAGAAGAAGCGGTTCAGCGTGGCGTTGTCCACGGCGGGCCCGCCCAAGAGCCAGGTCTGGATCGCCTCGCCCACAAAGGGGATGGCGCCGAACAGGCCGGTGATCACGGTTGCGCCCCAGAACGACATCTGTCCCCATGGCAGCACATAGCCCATGAAGGCGGTGCCCATCATGCAGAGATAGATCAGCATGCCGACGATCCAGGTGATCTCGCGCGGGGCCTTGTACGAGCCGTAGAACAGGCCGCGGAAGATGTGGATATAGACGGCGACAAAGAACAGCGAGGCGCCGTTTGCATGCAAATACCGCAGCATATAGCCGCCGTTCACGTTGCGCATGATGTGCTCGACGCTGGCAAAGGCCATGTCGACATGCGGCGTGTAATGCATCACCAGCACGATGCCGGTGACGATTTGCAGCGCCAGGCAGAAGGCCAGGACGATGCCCCAGATCCACCACCAGTTCAGGTTCTTGGGGGTGGGGATCATGATGGTGTCATAAATCAGGCCGACGATGGGCAAGCGGCTGTTCAGCCACTTCTCGGCGCCCGTCTTCGGTTCGTAATGGTCGTGCGGAATACCGGCCATGAGCGCGCTTCCTTATCCCAGCTTGATGGTGTTTTCGTCGACGAACTCTGCAACCGGAATGTGCAGGTTCTCGGGCGCGGGACCTTTGCGGATCCGGCCGGAGGTATCGTAGTGCGAGCCGTGGCAAGGGCAGAACCAGCCGTGGAAATCGCCGGCGCCGTCGCCCAGCGGCACACAGCCCAGGTGGGTACACACACCCATCATCACCAGCCATTCGCCGTTTTCGTCCAGCGAACGGTTTTCGTCCTTGGCATCGGCACCCGGCTTGTTGGGGTTCTCGGCGCTCTGGTCGATCAGGTCGCCCAGCTCGACGGCGCGCGCCTCGCTGATCTCTTCCTCGGTGCGGCGGCGGATGAACACCGGCTTGCCCAGGAACTTGACGCTGATCTGGGTGCCGACCTCGACACCGCTGATGTCAACGCGAATCGACGACAGCGCCTGAACATCCGCCGACGGGTTCATCTGGTTGACCAGCGGCCAGACAGCGGCCCCGGTGGTTACGACACCTGCGCCAGCCGTGGCGTAGTAGAGGAAATCTCTGCGGGTGCCTTCGTGATCTTCTGCGTGGGACACGAGGTTTTCTCCGATTCCAGCGCCCGGGTCCGGGCAAACATGCATGTGCACCGCAATAAAATGCGGTGACTCAACGCGGGTATCTATCCGGGAGAAATCGGTTCGTCCAGCGGTCATAGGCGCGCAGGACGCCGCAGTTTGCCTTTCATGTCGCGGCAGAGCCACACAATTTCAAGCTCGACCCGGATATTTTACCCCCCTCAGGCCGCAGGCGGGCGCGTCTCGACCATCGAGGCGCGCGATTCGAAATCGGCGAACCACGCGGCCAACGCCGGGTTGCCGTTGCGCCAACCGCGCACGTCATGCCGGAAATCGACATAGGCCAGCGCACAGGCCACCGCGATCTGGCCCATGTCCACCGGCCCGGCCAGATGCGCCATCCAGCGGCTCTCCAGCGCGGCGCAGGCGCGGGCGATCTTGTTCCACTGTCCTTCGGCCCACGCGTCCCAGCGCTTGTCCTCGGGCCGCAGCCGTCCCTCATAGGTCATCAACAGTGCCGCGTCGGTGATACCGTCGCCCAGTGCCTCCAGCGTCATCGTGTTCCAGCGCCCGTCACCCTCGGGATACAGCCCGCCCTTGTAGCGCGCATCCAGATAGGCGGTGATCACCCGGCTGTCGAACAGGGTCGGCCCCTCGGGCCGCTCCAGCGCCGGCACCTTGGTAAGCGGGTTCTTGGCCAAGAGCGCCTCGGCCGGGGCCAGTGGCGTGCCGCTGGCGGTCACCAGCTCGACATCGCCCAGCTTGCCGGTTTCATGCAGCAGCACCATGACCTTGCGCACATAGGGCGAGGTCGGGCTGTAATAGAGCTTCATCACGATGGTCTCCCTTTTTGCCTGTCAGCGCGGACCAATCCGCGTCAATCTCTAGTGGTATGCCGCGCAGCACCGGGATCAAGCCCCCCGCATCAGAGCCGCCAATGCGTCCAGCTCCGCACCGATACCTGCGGTCGCGATGCCTTCGGCCGCGCCATACCGTGCCAACTCGGGCTTGTTCTGACCAAGCTTCCACGTACCCTGCACATCTGACACGCGCATCCGGCAAGGCACGATCATGCGCAACATCCGCTCCAGCGCGCCGGGCGTCATCTTGGCGCTGGTCCAGGCAGGCTTGGGCAAAAGCCGAGCCTCGAAATAGGCCGAAAGACGGTCCAGCAAGCCCGGCAACTCTTCCTGCGGACACAACTCCAGCTCTCCGGTCAGGTGCACGGCAACATAGTTCCAGGTCGGCACCTGATCCGCGACTCCATACCAGTCGGGCGAAACATAGCTGTCCGGCCCGCTGACCGCCAACCGCACCGCCACCGGCTCGGACAAGAGCCGGACGATCGGGTTCGACCGCACTAGATGCAGTTCCGCCACGTCTCCGTCGGGGTTCAGCAAAAACGGCACATGACTGATCAGCGGCGCCCCCTCGGCGGCCACCGCCAACACGCCAAACCCGCGCGCCCGGGCAAACTCCAGATTGCGCGCGGTGCTTTCGCCACGAAACGCCGGGTTGGGATGCATTGCGTTTCTCCTCTCTTGTCGATTCCGTCTTGCAGCGCCCACCGCGTCTTGGCAAGTTCTCCCTCGTTCTCAGGGCGGGGCGGAATTCCCCACCGGCGGTATGCGGGCCAGACCCGCGAGCCCGCGAGCGGCCTCGACGCTTTGTTCGGGGTGTCAGCAGATCTGGTGAGACACCAGAGCCGACGGTCATAGTCCGGATGAAAGAGAACGCACGGCCAGGCCACGCAACCGCGTGCGCCCGTCCGTTCGTGATCGCCTTGGGTGACGTGTCTAACCAATGGAGATTACGATGACACACACCCGCTATGCCTTCATCAAGGCCAACTGGCATGCCGATATCGTCGACCGCGCACTCGACGGTTTCCTCGGGCTCATCCCGGCGGAACAGGTCGACATCTACGACGTGCCCGGCGCGTTCGAGATGCCGCTCCTCGCCCGCGACCTTGCTCAGACCGGACGCTACGCCGCCGTGGCCTGTGCCGCCTTTGTCGTCGATGGCGGCATCTACAGGCACGATTTCGTGGCCCAGGCGGTGGTCGACGGGCTGATGCGCGCGGGGCTCAACACCGGCGTTCCGGTCCTGTCGGTCTCGCTGACCCCGCATCAATACCAGGAAACCGATCACCACAACGCCATTTACCGCGCCCATTTCGTGGACAAGGGACGCGAGGCCGCCCGCGCCGCGCTCCAGATCACCGCGACCCGCTCGAAACTGGCGCAAGCGGCCTGATCCTTCATTTCGCCTCAAATACTCCGGGGGAGCCTACAAAATTCGTCGAATTTTGTAGGTGGGGGCGGCGCCCCCTCCCCCTCTCGACCTCGCAAACCCCTTGAGGCCCGGAGCGCGCGCCGCTAAGCACATCCCGCAAAGGAGCGCCCCCATGTCGATGAACAGTTTTGGCCATCTCTTCCGCGTCACCACCTGGGGTGAAAGCCACGGTCCAGCGCTTGGCGCCACCGTCGATGGCTGCCCGCCCGGCGTGCCGATCGACGAGGCGATGATTCAACACTGGCTCGACCGCCGCAAACCCGGTCAGAACAAATACACCACCCAGCGCCGCGAGGCCGACGAGGTCAAGATCCTCTCGGGCGTGTTCGAGGGCCAGACCACCGGCACCCCGGTGCAGCTGATGATCGAGAATACCGACCAGCGGTCCAAGGATTATGGGGATATCAAGGACAAGTTCCGCCCCGGCCATGCCGACATCACCTATTTTCAGAAATACGGCATCCGCGACTATCGCGGCGGCGGCCGCAGCTCGGCCCGTGAAACCGCCGCCCGGGTGGCCGCCGGTGGCCTCGCGCGCGAGGCGATCCGCGCCCTGGCCCCCAATGTCCAGATCACCGGTTACATGGTGCAGATGGGTCCGCACCGCATCGACCGCGCCCGCTTCGACTGGGCGCAGATCGAACAGAACCCGTTCTGGGTGCCCGATGCACAGGCCGCCGCTGACTGGGCCGATTATCTCGACGGGCTGCGCAAGTCCGGCAACTCGGTCGGCGCGGTGATCGAGGTCGTCGCGCGCGGCGTGCCCGCGGGCCTCGGCGCGCCGGTCTATGGCAAGCTCGACACCGATCTGGCCGCCGCGATGATGTCGATCAACGCCGTCAAGGGCGTCGAGATCGGCGAGGGCATGGCTGCTGCTGAACTGACCGGCGAGGCCAATGCCGACGAGATCTTCATGGGCCAGAACGGCCCGCAATACAGCTCGAACCACGCGGGCGGCATTCTGGGCGGCATCTCGACCGGGCAGGACATCGTGGTGCGTTTTGCGGTGAAACCCACATCGTCGATCCTGACCACCCGCAAGACCATCACCAAGTCCGGCGAAGAGACCGAAATCATCACCAAGGGCCGCCATGACCCCTGCGTCGGCATCCGCGCCGTGCCGGTGGGCGAGGCGATGATGGCCTGCGTGATCCTCGATCACCTGCTGCTGCACCGGGGCCAGATCGGGGCCAATCGTGGCCATATCGGCTGAGCTGCATCAAGCGCTACGCGGCATCGTCGCCCAGCGCATGGCGACCGATCCGGCGCATGATCTCGCCCATCTGGACCGGGTCTGGGTCAATGTGCAGGCCATCGCCGGACCCGGCGCAGACCGGGACGTGCTGCTGGCCGCCAGCTACCTGCACGATCTGGTCAACCTGCCCAAGAACGCCCCCGACCGGCACACCGCCTCGCGTCGCTCGGCCGACGAGGCCGCGCCGATCCTGCGCGACCTGGGCTTCGACGACACGCAGATCGCGGCCACCGGCCACGCCATCGCCGCGCACAGTTTCTCTGCCGGGATCCCGCCCGAGAGCGAAGAGGCGCGCATCCTGCGCGATGCCGACCGGCTCGATGCGCTGGGTGCCATCGGTATCGCCCGCAACTTCTCGGTCTCCGGCTCGCTGGGCCGGGCGCTTTACGATCCCGCCGATCCCTTCTGCGAACACCGAACGCCTGACGATGCGCTCTATTCGCTGGACCACTGGCGGGTGAAGCTGCTGTCCCTGCCGCAAGGCATGCTCACCGAAAAGGGCCGCGCCCTCGCCCAGGCCCGCATCGCGCTGATGCTGCGCTTCCTCGACGATTTCGCGGCCGAGATCGGCACACCGCTGCCTGCCGAATGGACACAGGGATGAGCCAGATCCTAACCATCACCTTTCCGATCTACGCAGCACTTGCCATCGGGTTTCTGGTGGTGCGACAGGACTGGTTCAGCACCACAGACATGCGGGTGCTGGGCCGCTACGTGATGGATATCGCCCTGCCTGCGCTCCTCTTCAACGCGGTGGCCAGCCGCGACGTGGCCGAGGTGTTTCACCCCGGCTACATGCTCGCCTTTGCAGCCGCCGGGCTTGGCACGGTCGCGCTCAGCTATCTGTGGTTCACGCTCACGGGCACCGAGGCCACCCGCCGTGCGGTGGCAGTGATGGGCAGTTCCTGCCCCAATTCCGGCTTTGTCGGCTATCCGGTGATGCTGCTCACCTTTCCCGATCTGGCGGGCGTGATCCTGGCGCTCAACATGCTGGTCGAGAATGTGCTGATCATCCCCGCCTGCCTGATCCTGATGGACATGGCGCGCGGGCGCGCGCAGGGCGGCATCGGCCAGCGGATCGCGGGCATCCTTTGGGGCGTGCTGAAGCGCCCGATGGTGATCGGCCTGCTGCTGGGCCTCGCGGTCAGCCTGTCAGGTCTGTCCATGCCGCAAACCGTGACAAGGCTGATGCAGATGCTGGCCGCCTCCGCCTCGGCGCTGGCGCTGGTGGTTATCGGCGGTTCGCTTGCTGGTCTCAGTTGGAAAGGCAGCCGCTGGCACGCGGTCCAGATCTCGGCGCTGAAACTGCTGCTGCACCCGGCGCTGGCCCTGCTGGCGGTGATGCTGGTCGCCGCTATCGGTCTGCCGATGGATGCCGACATGCGCACCGCGCTGATCCTGTCGGCGGCGATGCCGATGTTCGGCATCTACGCCGTTCTGGCGCAGGAACTGGGACACGAGGGCATGGCCTCGATCGCCCTGCTCACGGCAACAACGCTGGCCTTCTTCACGCTCTCGGGCCTTCTCTACTGGCTGACCTGATCAGCGCCACGCCGCAGGCGACGATCCCAGATCACAAGCCGCACTATCCCAGCGCATCGGCGCCCCCTCGACACTCAGCGCCGGTTTCAACCGCCGCGCCGGTCCCCAAGGGGTCCGCTCTTCCCAATCCGACAGGTCATCGGGGGTAGAGCCGGTAATCGCCGGGCCATCCTCTGCCTTTTCCAAGGAACACAGCAGTTCCGCCGTCCGCGCCAAGGACAACCGGGCCGAGGAGACGCCCTCTCCCCGCGCCGCCCGTGCCAGCGCCGACAGGACCGAAGCCGCCATCAGGTACCCCGTCGCATGGTCCAGCGCCTGCACCGGCAGCGGATGCGGTTTATCCGCCCCGGCCCAGCCCATGCCCGCCTCGGCGATGCCGCAACTCATCTGCACCAGCGAATCGAACCCGCGCCGCCCGGCCCATGGCCCGGTCCAGCCATAGGCACACAGGCTCACCTCGATCAGGTTCGGCGCCAGTTCCAAACGCCGCTCGGGCGAAACCAAGGCATCCAGCGCGCCGGGACGATAGCCATGCACCAGCACATCCGCCCCCGCCAGCAGCGCCTCGAACCGGGCCCGGTCGGCGGCCTGTTTCAGGTCCAGATGGGCGCAGGTCTTGCCCAGCGTCACATCCGGCACCACCCCCGGTTCCGACCAGCTTGGCGGGTCGATGCGCAGCACCTCGGCCCCGAACCCGGCCAGCGTTCGCGTCGCCATCGGCCCCGCCAGCACCCGTGTCAGGTCGAGCACCCTCAGCCCCGCCAGCGGCCGCGCCCGCGTGCCGCCGAAGTCACGCAAAGTGCCGGTGCGCGTGGCCCAATGCACCAGCGGCTCCGCCGCCACCGCCGCCCCCTGCGGATGCGCCAGCCAAGCCGCGCGGCTGCGCATCGCCGCCGCCGCCCCGCCCGCGCCCACGACCGCCGCCTCCAGCGCGTCGATCTGCCAGCCGCGCAGCGCCTCGGCCACTTCCGACCGTTCCGCCGCACAGCCCAGCACTGACAAAGCCGCATCCCGGTGATGCGGCGCATTGGTGTGCAGCCTGATCCAGCCATCCGCCGCCGCATAATCCCCCGCGATCGGGTCCCAGGCGCCGGGCATCTGCCAACCCTGCGGATGGATCGACCAGGAATACCACAGCGAGGCCAGCCGCCGGTCCACCGTCACCGCCGGACGCGGCCCAAGACCCGTGGCCTCGATCACCTCGCCCAGCGCCGAACCCACCGCGCCAAAGCATCGGGTTGCCAGATCGGTCACCGCGAACCGGGACGGCCACGCGCCCACGCCCTGAACATCATACGCCTGTGGCCCGAATGCGGCTGCTAGCTGATCCATACCCTGTACTCCCACTTACTTTCTGCACCTGCACAATGGCTGTTACCGATAGCAGAAATCAAGCGATTGATCTTTGCCCGCCAAAGGCGCAGGGTCGCGCCATGGCAAACCCCTTAACATCGCATCGACCGGTCCTGGCCATCACGCTGAAACTCAGCGCGCTGGTGCTGTTCACCGTGATGTCGGCCATGATCAAGGCCCTCTCGGCCGATTTCCCGCCGGGCGAAATGGTGTTCTTTCGCTCGCTCTTCGCGATCCCCGTCATCCTTGTCTACCTGATCGCACGAGGCCAGTTGCGGCAGGGTCTGATCGTCAAGAAACCCATGGGCCATTTCTGGCGCGGGGTGCTGGGGACCAGCGCCATGGGGCTGACCTTTACCGGCCTTGGCCTGCTTCCCCTGCCCGAGGTGACGGCCATCGGCTATGCCACTCCGATCTTTACCCTGATCCTGGCGGCGCTGATGCTGGGAGAGACAATCCGCCTGGTGCGCATCGGCGCGGTGGCCTTGGGCCTTCTTGGCGTGATCGTCATGCTCTGGCCGCGTCTGGGCACCGGTGCCTCGCTCGATCAGGCGGCCACCATCGGCGCGCTCTGCGTGCTGGGCGCCACCGTGGCGCGCGCCTTTGTGCAGATCCATATCCGGCAACTGGTGCAGGTTGATCACGCCGCCGCTATCGTGTTTTACTTCTCGCTCACCGCGACGCTCCTGTCGGCGCTGACGGCGTTTTTCGGCTGGACCATGCCGACCCCGGAACAGGCCGCGATCCTGATCCTGACCGGGTTGATCGGCGGGGTGGCGCAGATCCTCGTCACCTCCTCCTACCGCTTTGGCCAGGCCTCGATGCTGGCGCCCTATGACTATGCCTCGATGCTGTTCGCCATCATCATCGGCTATGTCTGGTTCGACGAATTGCCAACCCTGGTGATGCTGGCCGGCGCCCTGCTGGTGATCGCGGGCAACGTGGTGGTGATCTGGCGCGAACGGCAGCTGGGCCTCGACAATGTGAAGACCCGCCCGCTCAATCCCAAGGCGTGACCTTTACCTTTCCGCGCCACGCCCTAGGGTAGCGCGCAACCGGGAAAGGAACACAGATGACCGACGCGCAGGACCACAAGGAAAAGATGAAGGCCGTGCAGGCCGAGCACCGCAAGAAAGTCTCCGAGGCGGTCGACCCCGGGCGCGGGCTGGTGCTGATCAACACCGGCAAGGGCAAGGGCAAATCCTCGGCCGCCTTTGGCGTGGTGATCCGGGCGCTGGGTTGGGGGCAAAAGGTCGCCGTAGTCCAGTTCATCAAGGGCAAGTGGAAGACCGGCGAGCGGCGTTTCTTCGAGGAACATAACCTGGTGACCTGGCACACGATGGGCGAGGGCTTCACGTGGGACACCCAGGATCGCGACCGCGACATCGCCGCCGCCACGACCGCCTTTGGCAAGGCGCGCGAACTGATGGAAAGCGGCGACTACGACCTCGTGGTGCTGGACGAGATCAACATCGCGCTGCGCTATGAATACCTGTCGGTCGATGCGGTGCTGGACGGGCTCAAGGCCCGCTCGGACCGCACCAGCGTGTTCCTGACGGGGCGCGATGCGCCGCAGGCGCTGCGCGACTATGCCGATCTGGTGACCGAGATGACGGTCGAGAAACACCCGTTCGAAGCAGGGATCAAGGCGCAGCGCGGCGTGGATTTCTGACGCCCATGGGCCGGCAGGCCGAGAACCTCAGCGGCAGCCTCTATATGGTGGCCGCCATGGGCGCCTTTGCGCTCGAGGATATGTTCGTCAAATCCGCCACCGCTGTCCTGCCCGTCGGGCAGGTGCTGATCCTCTTCGGACTGGGCGGCATGGGCATCTTTGCCCTGCTGGCCCGCTCGCGGGGTGAGGCCGCCTTTGTCCGGCCCGACCGGACGCTCGCGATCCGCTCAGGCTTCGAGGTGATGGGGCGCATCTGCTATACGCTGGCGCTGGCGCTGACCCCACTCACCAGCACATCCGCCATCCTTCAGGCGACACCGCTGGTGGTGGCGATGGGGGCGGCGCTGTTTCTGGGCGAGACGGTGGGCTGGCGGCGCTGGGTCGCGATCCTGATCGGGCTTGCGGGCGTGCTGCTGATCCTGCGCCCCGGCATGCAGGGCTTCGTACCCGCCTCGATTTTTGCCGTCCTTGGCATGATCGGCTTTGCCGGGCGCGACCTGGCCACCCGCGCTGCGCGGCCCCGGCTGAGCAACGCGCAACTGGGCGTCTACGGCTTTGGTGCGCTGGTGGTCTCGGGCGTGCTGGCGCTCGGCTGGACCAGCGGCGCCACCCTGCCAGATTGGGGCACAGCGCGGCACCTGGGTGCCGCGATCCTGTTCGGTGTACTGGCATACGAATGCCTGACCCGCGCGATGCGGCGCGGCGAGATCTCGGTCATCGCGCCGTTCCGCTATGCGCGACTGGTCTTTGCCATGATCCTCGGGATTATCGTGTTTGGCGAAACTCCGGATACCGCCACCTGGATCGGCAGCGCCATAATCGTGGCGGGCGGCATCTACACCATCCTGCGCGAAGGCCGCTCCAGACGCTGACTGGCCCCACCGGGGCCAGCCGCAGAATTTCGCAGAAATTCTGTTAACAGAAAATTTCCAATTTTCTGGCCCGTGGCAAACGTCAGAGCGCCGACAGAACCGGGTCGAGCGTGACCGACCACAGCTCGGTATTACCGCGATCCATCAGGCGGACCTTCATCTGCTGGCTGGCACCGTCGATATCCACGAGACCAAAGAACTGGAGCCCCATGCTGGGCGGCAGGTTCGCGCCCTGCTCCGGTGTCGGCGCCTTGACGAACTTCACCTCGGGGCCAAAGGTCCGGTCCAGCTCGTTGGGGCCGAAGGTCCCGGCATGCAGCGGGCCCGAGACGAACTCCCAGAACGGCTCGAAATCCAGGACCTGCGCCCGGTCCGGGCTGTAGTGATGCGCGGCGGTGTAATGCACATCCGCCGTGAACCAGACCGTGTTGCGCACGCCCGCGCTCTTGATGAAGCGCAGGAGATCGGCAATCTCCAGCTCACGCCCTCGGGCCGGGCCGTGGTCACCATTTGCAACCGCTTCGGCGCCTGCCTTTTCCTTCCAGTTGTCCCACACGATCAGACCCAGCGGCATGTCCGAGGCGATCACCTTCCAGGTCGCGGTCGAGGCCACCAGCTCGCGCTTGATCCAGGCCAGTTGCTCGGCCCCCAGGATGCGGCTCTGATCGGTGATCTCGTCCTCCATCGAGGCACCGTTCGGGCCGCGATAGCTGCGCAGGTCGAGGAAAAACACATCCAGCATCGGCCCGTAAGAGATCTTGCGATAGACCCGGCCCGGCTCGGCGGGCGTGATCCTGAGCGGCGTCATCTCGTGAAACGCCCGCGCGGCGCGGCTTTGCAGCACATGCACCGATTTCTCGGTATAGCGGTCGTCGGCGCTCAGGTCCTTGGCGTCCGACCAGTTGTTGACCACCTCATGGTCGTCCCACTGGAAAAACGTCGGGCAAAGCGCGTTCATCGCCTGCACATGTTCGTCCATCAGGTTGTATTTCCACTGGCCCCGGAACTCGGCCAGCGTCTCGGCTACCTTGCGCTTTTCCTCGATCAGGGTGGTGTTCTTCCAGATCACCGCGCCGTCCTTTTCGACCTCGTCCTTCATCGGGCCATCGGCATAGATCGTGTCGCCGGAATGGATGAAGAAATCGGGCCGGTGCTGCGCCATGGTGGCATAGGTGCGCATGCCCTCGTCGTCGATGCCCCAACCCTGACCGGCGGTATCGCCCGACCAGGCGAAGCGGATATCGCGCCGCGCGGTCGGTGCTGTACGGAACCGGCCAACGATGGGCTCGGACACGGCGCTGATATCGTCCAGATCGGCGGCGACAAAGCGATAGAATACTTCCTGATCGGCGGGCAGGTTGTCGACCAGCCGCTTGACGGCAAAATCGCTCTCGGGTGTGGCAAACATCGGCGACAGGCGGCGCGCGTCGGCAAAGCTCTCGGTGCTCGACACCTCCATCATCACCTTTGCCGGACGGTCGGTGCGGGTCCAGATCATGCCCGATGCGGTATCGACATCACCGGACTGCACCCCATGGGTAAAGACCGGGCGCGAGGCGGCGCGGCTGATCGCGGGCATGGCCAGCGTCGCGGTAAAAGCGGTGCCACCTGCCAGAAAGGCCCGGCGCGAAGGGCGAAGAAGTCGTGTCATGCGAATGCTCTCCTGTCTGGCGGCCGGAGTCTCCGGTCCGCGCGATTGGTAGGCGCATGAGAGCCGCGGGTTTGTAAAACCCGCGGCTCAGATTCTTGAACTTCTCACGATGTTATTGTGACGGATCGCTGCCGTCACCGGCTTACATCGCCGGTTTCGCCTCGGGCGTGCTCAAAGAGATCACGGTGACGACCGCCGCGCCGTTGACCCAGTAGAACAGCGCATCCAGCCCCGTGAACCCGAACAGGCTGGGCGCCAGCAGGAACACGATGCCCACGGTCAGGTCAACGGCCAGATGAAACTTGTAGGGCAGCACCCGCCAAACCCCCAGATGGTGGTCGGTCAGCAGGGTCAGCACAAAGGCGGCGAATCCGGTGATGACCGACAGCCACAGCGCCATGGGGTTCTCGGCGCCCAGGCCAAGAACGACGGGCATGCCCATCAGGGCCAGCGCCACGGGATAATCGAGATAGGCATGCACGGTGCGCGTTACGAAACGGATAGACATGATTGGGGTCCTTATCAGGTTGGTTGAACCGCCCAACGGCGGAATAACCCTGATATGGCGCCAGATACTCGAACGCTGAATGATCCAAAGTTCGAGAATTAGGTCAGATCGTTCAGGAAGCTGCCAACGCCTGCCTTTTTGCATCATCGAACTGCTGCCGATAGGCGGCTGGGGACACCCCGAGCTGCTTGCGGAACACCCGGCTGAACGCCGCTTCCGAGGCATAGCCGGCCAATTCAGCGGCATCGGCCACGCTCAACCGGCTATCAACCAGACCCTGACAGGCGATCTGCATCCGCCACGAGGTCAGGTATTGCATCGGGGTCATCTCCATCTTCGCTGCGAAATGCTGCGCGAAACCAGTGCGTGACTGCCCCGCAATCCGAGCCAGCATTTCGACAGTCCAGTCCTTGGCCGGTTCCCGGTGAAAGGCGCTGAGCGCGCGCGACAGGTTGGGATCAGCAAACCCCGCCAGCGCGGAATCGTCCGGGCTCACGGTTTCCAGATGCGCCCGGATCGCCTGGGCAAACAGCGCCTCGGTCATCTTGAGCGCGATCAGGTCGCTGCCCATCCTGTCGCGCCCGGCCTCGGCCGCGATCACGCGCAAAGTTGCCTCCAGCCACGCGCCGCGCTCCTCGCCGTAATCCCGGATAAGGATATAGGGCGGTAGCCGCTCCAACAGGGTATGACCCGGGCAGGACCGGCCATGCATGCCGTAGGTCAGATGCCCGCAGATCAGCTGCGTGTCCTGATCGTCCTCGTCGCCGCCATAGACCAGCACCCCCTCACCGCGATAGCCCGACCGGCTCAGCACCGTATCCAGCGGCAGCGCGGAATCGGGGCGCGAATGCTGGCACAACAGCATGTGTTCGGCACCGTGCGGGATCAGCACCAGATCACCTTGGGTCAGTCGCAGCGTCTCGTTTGCCGCCGGCACATGCACCATGCATTCGCCGCGATAGGCGAAGTGAAACCGGGCCACGTTCTGATACGAGGGCACGTGCACGCCGAAGGGCGGCGTGAACGAGGTGCGGAAATACAGCGTCCCCTTCAGGGACAGACGGGTGAGGATATCGCTGAGCAGGTCCAACATGCCGCCAACATACCTATTTTTTTCATTCCGTCCAGATAGCTGAACGATCTGCAATGTTCTTTGTCTTCACGCGCATTCAACATACCGGGAAACCAATTATCTGAGGGATTACCGAAACCTTTTAAGGAGACAAGACATGAAGACCATTACCCTCGCCGCCGCCCTTGCCCTCGGATTTGCCGCCCAAACCGTCCAGGCAGCTGACAAGATGAACGACCTGGAAATCGCACATACCGCCTATACCGCCGGCCAGATCGACATCCGCTATGCGCATCTGGCGCTGGCCGTGTCCGAGAATGCCGAGGTCCGCGCCTTTGCCGAAACCATGATCCGTGACCACACTGCGGTAAACGTGGCTGCCGGCGATCTGATCACCAAGCTGAACGTCACGCCCCAGGACAACGACCTGAGCCGCACGCTGGTCAAGGGTGCTGCCGACAAGCGCGCCGAACTGATGTCGCTGAGCGGCAAGGCCTTTGACTGCGCCTATGCCCAGAACGAACTCGGTTACCATCAGGTGGTCAACCAGACGGTCGAAGGCGTCTTCATCCCGACCGCGACCGTCGAACCGCTCAAGGATCTGCTGTCCGAAGCGCTCGTCACCTTCAAGGTGCACGAAGGCCATGCCGAGCAGATGGTGAACGGCCTGCAATGCGGCTGACCCGCAGGCAGGTCTGCTTCGGTGCGGGGGGGGCGATCGTGGGTTCCGCGCTCCCCGCATCGGGCTCTAGCCCGGTGGTGGTCGATATCCGCGCCTTTGTCTTTGAGCCGGCCGAGGTCACCATTCGGGCCGGGGAAAGCGTGCGCTGGATCAACCACGATTTTGCCCCGCATACCGCCACCGATGACGAGGTAAACTGGGATACCGAAGAATTGGAAAAGGGCGGGCAGGCCACGATCCGCTTCGACACCCCAGGCACCTATCCCTATTTCTGTGCCTACCACCCGCATATGAGGGGATCGGTGGTCGTAACCACCTGACGCGCGGGGCCGCTATCCGGCCTCGCGCAACCGTTCGGTCAACCGGTGCAGCCGGTCGCGCAGCTCGGCCAGTTCGGCCAGATCCGCATCCGCCGCCGCCAGGATGCAGTTCGAGATCTCTGCCGCCTCGCCCTCCAGCGACTGGCCCTTGTCGGTCAGGGTCACGATCACGCTGCGCTCATCCTGCGGGTTGCGCGCGCGCCTGATCAGCCCCGCCGCCTCCATCCGCTTCAAGAGCGGCGTCAGGGTGTTCGATTCAAGCTGCAATACCGTACCCAGATCGCTCACCTTGCGGCCGTCCTGCTGCCACAGCGCCACCAGCACCAGGTATTGCGGATAGGTCAGATCGAACCGCGCCAGCAGCGGGCGATAGAGCCGCCCCATCGCGTGATTGGCGGAATAGAGCGAAAAGCAGAGCAACTCGTCGAGAGTAAGGGCACGATCCAGCATGCCCACGATATAAATCGCACGCGATTATTTCGCAATGTCTTGCATTTCCCGGCTTGCATCCCTATTTAAATCGTACACGATTTAATCGCACTCGATAAAATGGAGCCCAACATGACCGTTTCCCCCGTCTATACCGCACATGCCCGCGCCACCGGTGGCCGCAATGGCCAGGCCAAGGTCGCCGAATCCGGCCTCGACCTGGTGCTCGCGACCCCGCCCGCGATGGGCGGCAACGGCAAGGGCCATAACCCCGAACAGCTTTTCGCCGCCGGTTATGCCGCCTGCTATATCGGTGCGATGCAATTCGCCACGACCCAGGACAAGACGCTGTCCAAGGTGCCTGCCGATGTCTCGGTCGACGCCGAGGTCGGCATCGGCCCCCGCGCCGAGGGCGGGTTCGGCCTGGCCGTGACGCTCAAGGTCTCGATGCCCGGCGTCGACAAGGCCGAGGCGCAGCGTATCGCTGATGCAGGTCACGCCATCTGCCCCTATTCCAACGCCACGCGTGGCAACATCGTCGTCACGACCGAAATCGTCTGAACGAAAAAGGGCGCCGGGTGACCGGCGCCCTCTCTCCAAAAAGGAGTCAGAACCTAGGCCCGAACCAGCGCCTCGTACTCCGCCGCGATATCGCGGGTCATCTGGCCCACTTCGAACGTATAAGGCCCGATCTGGCCCACCGGCGTCACCTCGGCGGCGGTGCCAGTCAGCCAGCACTGCTCGAACCCTTCCATCTCTTCCGGCTTGATGCGGCGCTCGTGTACGGTGATGCCCTTGTCCTTGAGCATCCCGATCACCGTCTGCCGGGTGATCCCGTTCAGGAAGCAGTCGGCCAGCGGCGTATGCACCTCGCCATCCTTGACAAAGAACACGTTGGCGCCGGTCGCCTCGGCCACATAGCCGCGCCAGTCCATGAACAGCGCATCCGAACAGCCCTTGGCCTCGGCCTTGTGCTTGGAGATGGTGCAGATCATGTAAAGACCCGCCGCCTTGGCATGCACCGGGATCGTCTCGGGGCTGGGCCGCTTCCACTCGGCAATGTCCAGCTTGGCGCCCTGCATCTTGGCATCGCCGTAATAGGCGCCCCAGGGCCAGACCGCAATCGCCATCCGCACCGGGTTGCGGGCCGAGGCCACGCCCATATCCTCGCCCGACCCGCGCCAGACCAGCGCGCGCACATAGGCATCGGTCAGACCGCTGGCCTTCAGCGTCTCTCCCTTGGCGGCCTCGATCTGATCGACCGAATAGGGCATCGGCATGTCCAGCGCCTGCGCACTGGCGACCAGACGTTCGGAATGTTCCCGGCTCTTGAAGATCTTGCCGTTATAGGCGCGCTCGCCCTCGAACACGGACGAGGCATAGTGCATGGCATGGGTCAGGATATGGACCTTGGCATCGCGCCAATCGACCAGTTCCCCATCCATCCAGATCACGCCGTCGCGATCGTCATAACCCGCCATTGTGTTCCCTCCAAACCAGGTCGTATTTCCAATTATTGCGCCAGCAAGTTCCACACCGGACACTATATTGCGCAAAAACTGCGACTCACTACCTGTTCAGTATTGGAATGTCAACAAGACTGACATAAAGTGACGAGGAACGACAAAGGTGCACCACATGTCCGACGCGCGACCATCACCGGTCTTTGGCGGTGAAAGCCTGCTGTTTCTGACCGACGAGCAGCTGCGGCAGGGGATCGAGGCGATGTTCTTCGCCTATCGCGGCTTTACCGCCGACCCCGACCGGATCCTGGCCGAGATGGCCTATGGCCGCGCCCATCACCGCGCGATCCACTTCATCAACCGCGCGCCGGGCACCACGGTGAACAACCTGCTGGCCATTCTGGGGGTCACCAAACAGTCGCTGAACCGCGTTCTGCGCACCCTCATCGCCGACGGCCTGGTCGAAAGCCGGGTCGGCACCCAGGACAAGCGCGAACGACACCTGTTCCTGACCGAGGCAGGCGCGGCGCTGGAGGCGAAACTGTCGGATGCGCAGCGCGCCCGGATGCGCGCCGCATACAAGGAGGCCGGGCCCGAGGCGGTCGCCGGGTTCCGCCAGGTATTGGAGGCGATGATGGATCGCGAGATGCAACGGGCCTATGTCAAACTGCGGGACAGCGGCTCATGAGTGCTTTTGACGCCCATCTGCTGATCGTCGACGATGACGAACGCATTCGCGACCTGCTCAAGAAATTCCTGATGCGGCACGGGTTCCTTGTGACCGCCGCGCGTGACGCCGAACATGCCCGGCGCATCCTTTCGGGGCTGGATTTCGACCTGATCGTCATGGACGTGATGATGCCGGGCGAGGATGGTGTCAGCCTGACCCGCGCCCTCCGCAAGAGCTTGAGCACGCCAATCCTGCTGCTGACCGCCCGTGGCGAGACAGAGCACCGGATCGCCGGGCTGGAGGCTGGCGCCGACGACTATCTCGCCAAACCCTTCGAGCCGCGCGAACTGTTGCTCAGGATCAATGCAATCCTGCGCCGGGTGCCCGATACCAGCGCCCAGGACGCGGCACCCAAGTTCCTGCAACTGGGGCCGATCCGATATGACATCGAACGCGGCGAGATGTGGCAGGGCGACCAGCTGGTCCGTCTGACCGCCACCGAAAACCAGTTGATGAAGATCTTTGCCGCCCGTCCGGGCGAGGCGATCACCCGCACCAAGTTGGTCGAGGATCTGGGCCGCGACCGGGGCCAGGCCCAGGAACGCGCGGTCGATGTGCAGATCACCCGTCTGCGCCGCAAGATCGAGCCCAACCCGAAACAGCCGCGCTATCTGCAAACGGTGCGCGGCGCGGGCTACATGCTGGCACCGGACTGATCCCGGCCCGCCCAAAGGAATGCCGATGACCACCGCCCTGATCACCCATGCCGACTGCCTGACCCATGTCACGCCGACCGGCCATCCCGAACGGGTGGCGCGGCTGGAACATGTGCTGCACGCCCTCGAACCGCTCGACCTGCGCCGCGTCACCGCGCCGCTGGCCGCCGAAGACGACCTGCTGCGCATCCATCCCGCGGGCTACATCGCCGATATCCGCGATGCCCGCCCTGACGAGGGGTTCACCCAAATCGACGGCGACACCTTCCTGTCGTCCGGCTCGGTCGATGCAGCCTTTCGTGCCGCGGGCGCGGTTGTGCGCGCCGTCGACATGGTGCTGGGCGGCGAGGTGCAGAACGCCTTTTGCGCCATCCGCCCGCCGGGCCACCATGCCGAGCGCGAAACCGCGATGGGGTTCTGCCTCTTCGGCAATGCCGCGCTGGCCGCGAAACACGCGCTCGACCATCACGGATTGCGCCGTGTGGCGGTGGTGGATTTCGACGTGCACCACGGCAATGGCACCCAGGACCTTCTGTGGGACGAGGCGCGCGCGCTGGTGATCACCAGCCAGCAGATGCCGCTCTGGCCCGGCTCGGGTCGCCCGGACGAGGATGGCGCGCATGGCCAGATCCTCAACATCCCGCTCGCCCCCGGCACCGGCGGCGCCGAGATGCGCGCGGCCTACACGGCCCAGGCCTTCCCGCGCCTGCGCGCCTTCATGCCTGAACTCATCATCATCTCGGCCGGGTTCGACGCCCATCAGGATGATCCGCTGGCCAACCTGAACTGGTCCACCGCAGATTTCGCCTGGCTCACCGCCGAGCTGTGCACCCTGGCGCAAGAGCTGTGTCAGGGCCGTATCGTCTCGACTCTCGAAGGCGGTTATGATCTGAACGCGCTCGCCGCCGCAACGCGCGCGCATGTACAGGAATTGATAAAGGCCGCGACATGACCGAGACCCCCGTCGACCAGATGAGCTTTGAACAGGCGATGAAAGAGCTGGAAACCGTGGTCGGTCAGCTTGAACGCGGCGATGTGGCGCTGGATCAGTCCATCGCGCTTTACGAACGCGGCGCGGCGCTGAAAAAGCGCTGCGAGGACGAGCTGAAGCGCGCCGAGGAAAAGGTTGCCGCCATCACGCTCGACTCCAATGGTCAACCGACGGGCACCAAGCCGGTCGAAGGTCTCTGACCATGTTCGGCGAAAGGCTGGCGCAGGACGCCGCGCTGATCCAGCGCAGTTTCGACACTGTGCTGGGCGCGCTGGAGCCGCTCGACATCACCCGCGCCATGGCCTGGACCACCGAGGGCGGCAAGCGCCTGCGCGGCTTTCTGGTGCTGGAAAGCGCCCGGCTGCATGATGTGGACGAGGCGCGCGCGATCTGGCCCGCCACCGCCATCGAGGCGCTGCATGCCTACAGCCTGGTGCATGACGACCTGCCCTGCATGGACGACGACGACCTGCGCCGGGGCCGCCCCACCGCCCATGTGAAATGGGACGAGGGCACCGCCGTGCTGGCGGGCGACGCGCTGCATTCGCTGGCGTTTGAGCTGTGTACCCGCCCCGAGACAGGCAGCGCCGAGACCCGCGCTACCCTGGCGCTCACGCTGGCACAGGCGGCGGGCGCGCGCGGCATGGTACTGGGTCAGGCGCTGGACATCGCCGCCGAAACCGCGCCCGAACCGCTGACACTTGACCAGATCACCCAACTGCAAGCGGGCAAGACCGGCGCGCTGATCGAATGGTCCGCCGCCGCCGGGGCCGTGCTGGCCGGGGCCGACCCGGCCCCCTTGCGCCAATATGCCCGCGCGCTGGGGCTTGCCTTTCAGATCGCCGACGACATCTTGGATGTCGAAGGCGATGCTGAAAAGGCGGGCAAACGGCTGCAAAAGGACGCCAGCGCGGGCAAGGCCACCTTTGTCTCGCTCTTGGGTCTCGACGCCGCCAAGGCGCAGGCGTGTGACCTTGTCGAGCAGGCCTGCGATGCCCTCGCCCCCTATGGCGCCCGCGCCGAAACCTTGAAGGAAGCCGCCCGCTTCGTTATTGCGCGCGAGAACTGAACCACGAAGGACGCCATGTCTGACCGCCCGCATACCCCGCTTCTCGACCAGGTGACCCGTCCGGCGGACCTGAAACGGTTTTCCGACGCGCAGCTCACCCAGCTCGCGGGCGAGCTTCGGGCCGAGACCGTCTCGGCCGTCTCAGTCACCGGCGGCCACCTGGGCGCGGGTCTGGGCGTAGTGGAACTGACGGTGGCGCTGCATGCGGTGTTCGACACCCCGCGCGACAAGGTGATCTGGGATGTCGGCCACCAGTGTTACCCGCACAAGATCCTGACCGAACGCCGCGACCGCATCCGCACCCTGCGGATGAAGGACGGGCTTTCGGGCTTCACCAAGCGCTCCGAGTCGCCCTATGATCCGTTCGGCGCCGCCCATAGCTCCACCTCGATCAGCGCAGCCCTCGGGTTTGCCGTGGCGCGCGACCTGGGCGGCGTGACGCCCGAGGGGCTGGGCGACGCCATCGCCGTGATCGGCGACGGTTCCATGTCCGCCGGCATGGCGTTTGAGGCGATGAACAACGCGGGCCACCTGAAAAAGCGCCTGATCGTCATCCTCAACGACAACGAAATGTCGATCGCCCCGCCGGTCGGCGCGCTGTCGAACTACCTCTCCCGCCTCTATGCCGAGGCCCCGTTCCAGGAGCTGAAAGCCGCCGCCAAGGGCGCGGTCTCGCTCCTGCCCGAACCTTTCCGCGAAGGCGCCAAGCGCGCCAAGGAGATGCTCAAGGGCATGGCCGTCGGCGGCACCTTGTTCGAGGAGCTGGGGTTTTCCTATATCGGCCCCATCGACGGGCACGACATGCACCAGCTTTTGCCGGTCCTGCGCACCATCAAGGCCCGCGCCACCGGCCCGATCCTGCTGCATGTGCTGACGAAAAAGGGCAAGGGTTATGCCCCCGCCGAACGTGCCCGCGACCGCGGCCATGCCACCGCGAAATTCGACGTGGTGACGGGCGAGCAGAAAAAGGCACCGTCGAATGCGCCCTCCTATACCTCGGTCTTTGGCAAGGCGCTGGTCGATCAGGCCGCCCGCGACGACAAGATCGTCGCCGTCACCGCCGCCATGCCCGACGGCACCGGGCTGAACCTCTTTGCCGAACGCTACCCCTCGCGCTGTTTCGACGTGGGCATCGCCGAACAGCATGGCGTGACCTTCTCCGCCGCCCTCGCGGCGGGTGGGCTGAAACCCTTCTGCGCGATGTACTCGACCTTCCTGCAACGCGGCTACGATCAGGTCGTACATGATGTGGCAATCCAGCGCCTGCCGGTGCGCTTCGCCATCGACCGCGCCGGGCTGGTCGGCGCCGACGGCGCCACCCATGCGGGCAGTTTCGACATCGCCTATCTGGCCAATCTGCCCGGCATGGTGGTCATGGCCGCCGCGGACGAGGCCGAACTGGTGCACATGGTCGCCACCGCCGCCGCGCATGATGACGGTCCGATCGCCTTCCGCTATCCGCGCGGCGAGGGCGTGGGCGTCGAGATGCCCGAACAGGGCAAGGTGCTGGAGATCGGCAAGGGCCGGATGATCCAGAAAGGCGCCCGCGTCGCGCTCCTCTCCTTCGGCACAAGGCTGGCCGAGGTGCAAAAGGCCGCCGAGACGCTGGCGGCCCGGGGGATCACCCCCACCATCGCCGACGCCCGCTTTGCCAAACCGCTCGACCGCGACCTGATCCTGCAACTGGCCGCCGATCACGAAGCGCTGATCACCATCGAAGAAGGCGCCGTCGGCGGCTTCGGCAGCCACGTCGCGCAACTGCTCTCGGACGAGGGCGTCTTCGACCACGGGCTCAAGTTCCGCTCGATGGTCCTGCCCGACACGTTCATCGACCAATCCAGCCCCGAGGACATGTATGCCATCGCAGGCATGAATGCACCCCAGATCGAGGCCAAGGTGCTCGAAGTGCTGGGCGTGGCGAAGATCGGGGAGAAGCGGGCTTAGCCATCTGGCTGTCAAATGCGGTCTCTCTCTGAGTCTCGCTGCGACGTTGGCTGCCCGCCGTCAGACCCGGAGGATCAATCCGTCGGCTAGAAAGAATGGATACCCGAATGCCACCTTCTGCACCAACCCTGCATATGCTCTGCGGCAAGATCGGATCCGGGAAATCGACCCTTGCTGCCCGTTTGGGACGCGTCGAAGGAACGGTGCTGATTGCCGAAGACGATTGGCTGAGCGCTTTGTTTTCTGATGAGATGTCGTCGCCAAAGGACTACATGCGCTGCGCGGCCAAGCTGCGGGCGATCATGGGGCCACATGTCGTTTCGCTTTTGAACGCCGGGGTTTCGGTCGTCCTTGATTTCCCGGCCAACACGACCGAGAACCGCGCCTGGATGCGCAGCATCCTTGCCGCATCGAATGCGTCACACCAATTGCACGTCATGGCGACCCCGGATGAAATCTGTCTGGAACGGCTGCATGCCCGCAATGCAAAGGGGGATCACCCCTTTGCCGCGACCGAAGCCCAGTTTCAGCTGTTTTCCAAGTATTTCGCAGAACCCACGGCAGACGAAGGGTTCAATATCGTGCTGCATGGACCTGAAGAGGCTGACGGGCCAGAGCGGTCGTGACAACGGACGCGGCCCTAACAAGCCCTTTCCCGGTCAATCCCCGCTTTCGGCCTGCAAGGCCTCCAGCCCCACCCGGTAGTTGGGGTATTTCAACTGCACACCCAGTTCACCCTTGATTCGGTCGTTTCGCACCCGCTTGTTCTCGCTGTAGAAACTGCGCGCCATCGGGGTCAGATCGGCCTTGTCGAAATCCACCGCTGGGGGCAAGGGCAGGCCCTGCAACTCGGCCGCATAGGCGATCACGTCCTGTGGCGGCACCGGTTCGTCATCGCAGACATTATAGACCGATCCGGGGTTGGGTCGCGCCATCGAGGCCGCCAGGACCTGGGCGATATCCTCGACATGGATGCGCGAGAAGACCTGTCCCGGCTTGATGATCCGGCGAATGCCGCCCTTGCCCAGTTTCGAGAATGGCCCGCGCCCCGGGCCGTAGATACCGGCCAACCGAAAGATGTGAATCGGCAGACCCGGAATCGCCTGCCATTGCTGTTCCGCCATCACCCGCCAGCGCCCACGTGCGGCCAAGGGGCTGAGCGGCGTCGTCTCGTCAACCCAGGCGCCTCCATGGTCGCCATAGACGGCGGTGGTCGACAGGTAACCGACCCAGCGGAACTGCGCCGCTCGCGCCGCGATCTGCTCCCCCAGCGCCGCCAGCACCGGATCGCCCGCGGCATCGGGCGCGGTCGAGATCAGCAGATGCGTGACACCGTCAAGCAAAGGCTCCTCGCCCGGCCACAGCAACGGCTCGGCACCCGAGGCGCGGATCGCCTCGATCTGGTCGGGGTTGCGGCTGGTCCCGATGATGCGCCAGCCTTGCGGCGCCAGCGCCCGCGACAGCACCCGGGCGGTATAGCCATGTCCAAAAGAAAGCAGTGTTCCAGTCATGGGATCCTAGATGCGGCGCCCATGCGCGATGTGCAAGCGCTTGATCGACGCACTTGATTCGAATCCGCTCTTGGGCCTTCAATTGGGGATGAGCATCAAAACACCCGATCTGGACGCGGCCTATCGCCTGCAATCGCCCGAGGACAACCGGCAGCTCTATGCCGAATGGGCGGGCGATTATGACGACGGTTTTGCCGCGCGTGAAGACTACCAGCTGCCGATGCACACCGCGCGTGCCTTTGTGGCTGCGGGGGGGCAAGGGCCGGTGCTGGATGTGGGGGCCGGAACCGGTCTGTGCGGCGCCATTCTGGCGGGGCTTGGTGTAGGCCCGATCGACGCCGCCGATATCAGCGCCGAGATGCTGGACCGCGCCATGCGCAAGGACATCTATCGCGACGCCATCGAGACCGACCTGAACCATGGCATCCCCGCCCCGCGCGAGAGTTACTCCGGCATCGTGTCCTCGGGCACCTTCACCCATGGCCATCTCGGCCCCGAGGTTCTGCCTGCGCTCTTGCGCGTCGCCCGGCCCGGCGCGCAATTCGCGCTGTCGATCAACGCCGCGCATTTCGACGAGAAAGGCTTTGCCACCGCGCTGCGCGAGATGGAGCGGGGGCAGATCGAGAACCTCAAACTGCCCCAGGTCCGGATCTATGGCGATCTGGCCGCCGGTCCGCACAAGGACGACATGGCGTTCATCGCGCTGTTCGAGAAGTCCTAGGGACCTGAACCTAGCCCCGCCCGCGATAGGTCGGCACGCCCTGATCGGGGATCCAGACACCCGGCAATTCCGGCCCGGTCTGATAGAACACGTCGATCGGAATGCCGCCGCGCGGATACCAATAGGCCCCGACCCGCAGCCATTTGGGCGCCAGCAGCTCGACCAGCCGCTTGCCGATGGAGACGCTGCAATCCTCGTGAAACGCGCCGTGATTGCGGAACGAGCCGAGATAAAGCTTCAGCGACTTGCTTTCCACCAGCCAGTCGCCCGGCACATAGTCGATCACGATATGGGCGAAATCGGGCTGCGCCGTCAGCGGGCAGAGCGAGGTGAACTCGGGCGCGGTGAAGCGCACCGCGTATTCGGTGCCCGCCTGCGGGTTGGGCACCTTTTCCAGCACCGCCTCGTCGGGCGAGTTCGGCAGCTCGGTCTTGCCACCCAGTTGGGTCAGGTTTGCATAGATGTCCTGATTGGCCATTGTCTTGCTCCTCTCGGCGTCTCAGACGCCGCGCTTGTTGCCCCAGACCAGCACATGCAGCTGCGGCAGGATTGTGGGGGTGAACCATCGGTCGGCCAGAGCTCGACCGATCAGCCATTCATAGCGTGTCATGATACCGTCCATGTCGATGGCAGCATCCTCGGCATCGGGTGGCGGAGGGGTGTGGTTGCCCGGTTGCAGATAGATCGGCAGGTTCGGATAACGCGCCGCCATCTCGCGCGCCCAGAGGTAATCGGTCTCGTCGAACACCACGATCTTGATCACCGTCACGGCATCGCGCGCCCGCGCGATACAGTCGGCGAACCGGTCCCAATCGACCGTTTCACCGGACGAAGGCGGCTTGGGGCTGAGGATCAGGGGCGACAATTCGCGGAACCAGCCGCGCGCGACCGATCCTTGGGTTTCCAGCGCAAAGCGATAGCCCTGCGCCTTGCCCATCTCGATCAGCGACCCGAAATCCTGAATTGCCGGGTTGCCGCCTGACAGCGAGACCGTCAGAGGAACCCCACCGGACAGGCGTTCAACCTCAGCCCAGACCTGTTCCGTGGTCATAGGCGCCCATGTATCACGATAGGCGCTGTCCACCGCATGCAGACTGTCGCACCAGGAACAACGGTAATCGCAACCGCCCGCCCGCACGAACACGGTGGGCGCGCCGATCACCGCGCCCTCACCCTGTATCGTGGGGCCAAAGATTTCGGCGATGCGCAGCGTGGTCATGGCCGGTACTCGGCCCAGGTCTTGGGCGTTTCGCTGACCCGCACGGCGCTGGTTTCCGCCCAGCGCGCCTTGCAGAAGTCATAGACCTCTTTCGCCAGCCGCTCGGACGTGACCATGTCATGGCCGAACACCTCGTTCAGGTGACGATGGTCCAGCGCGTCGTCGATCCAGGTCTTGAGCGGCTTCAACTCGCGGTAATCGCGGACAAACCCGTTGGCATCCAGATCGGCGGCGGCCAGTTCGACCTCGACGATATAGTTATGCCCGTGCAGCCGGGCACAGGGGTGGTCGTCGGGCAGATGACATAGCTGGTGCGAGGCCGAGAAATGGAACTCCTTGGTGATCCGGTACATCAGCGCCCCTCCACCGCCGCGCGCCAGAACTCGGGGTCGGCATAGACGGTCGGGTCCTCGACGCCGGCCAGATGGAAGGCCTCACGCCGCTCGACACAGGTGCCGCAGCGGCCGCAATGCACCTCGCCCCCCTTGTAGCAGGACCAGGTATCGGCAAAGGGCGTGTTGTGGCGCGCGCCCTCGCTCACGATGGCCGATTTCGGTTCGTGCACGAAGGGGGTGTAGAGCCGGACATTGGCATAATCGTCCAGCGCCTGCGCCTGCATCGCCTCGAAGGCCTCGGTAAACCCGGGGCGGCAATCGGGATAGATGAAGTGATCGCCGCCATGCACGGCGGTCGCCACCGCATCGGCCTGTTTGGCCGCGGCGATGCCGAATGCGATGGCCAGCATGATGGCATTGCGGTTGGGCACCACGGTGATCTTCATGGTGTCCTCGGCATAATGCCCGTCGGGCACGTCCACATCATCGGTCAGCGCGCTGCCCGACAGATGCGCGCCGATCTGGCGCATGTCGATCAGGTCATGCGGCACGCCCAGCCGCGCCGCGGCACGGGCGGCAAAATCCAGTTCCTTGCGGTGGCGCTGACCGTAGTCGAAAGAGATAAGGCCGATCAGATCGTGCTCTGCGGCCACCTTGTGGGCCAGCGATACCGAATCCAATCCGCCGGAGCAGATGACAAGTGTCTTCACGTTTGGGTCCCTTGTTTTCATAAGCCGGGTAGGCTGCGACCGGCGCCCGGATGATCCGGACCGGGCGCCTGTAGCAGAGGCGCGGGGCAAAGGTAAAGACCCCGCACGCGCGCATTCTAAAACGTGAAAGGCCGCCCAAGCGGGCGGCCCTGCCAAACCTGTCGACCGGTTCAGGTATACATCTGTTTCTTATAAGCGCGGGTGCGGGTGGTCGCCTCGGCGCTGCCGTCGTGGAAGGTGCCAAACCACTTGTCGAACGGGATCTCGGAGGTGCCGTAATTGCACTCGAAATAACGGTGATGCAGCTGGTGAAAGAAATCCCCGGTCTTGGCGGCCTCGGTCTCGCCCGCCTTGATCTTCTCGAACCCCGAATGCGACAGGATCGGGCTGACCTGCTGGAAATAGATATGAAACAGCAGGTGCAGCGGGTGCGAGGGCACCACGAGGTGAATGAAATAGGTCGTGAAGTAGAGGATGTTCTCGTACCAGTGGTTCGAAATGCCCGACCACGGGCCGATATTGACGTTGCGGTGATGCACCGCGTGCACATGCTTGTAGAGCTTCGGGTGATGCTCCAGCCGGTGCACCCAGTAGAAATGCAGCCCCGACCACATCGGGATGAAAAACATCCAGACCACGAACCAAACCGGCGCCTGTGCCCAGGAGACGGTGGGCACCCAGCCATTGGCCATGACCCAGTAGATCAGCCACTGATAGACCGTGCAGACGGTCATCGCGCTGCCCAGCGTCCACCAGATATTGTCCCAGACCTGGTTGCGAAAGGTAAAGGTACCGTTATCGCGGGTCAGGTCGCGGCGGTCGAACTTCTTGTACATGCCCTGGCCCTTGCGCATGTAAAGCCACCAGTGCAGACCGCCCGCGACCAGGATCTGCGGCACCATGTTCAAGAGCCACACCCGGAACATCCAGCCGGGCGCAAAGCTCTGCATCGCCTCAAGCGGCGGCAGGAACCAGGCATAGGCCGCAACGGCCAACGCCATACAGAGTGTCAGCGAGGTCAGTTGCAGCCACGCCCCGCGATACCAGCGCAGAACCGCCGCCGGACGTGGCGGCCAGCTGAACAGCGGATTCAGCCCCACGGGATTTTCGGGGCGATAATTCCAGCGTGCCGCTTCGGCATCCTGACTGAAATCGGTCATCGTCTTTCCTCGTCTTTGGACAAGCGCCATCCTCCGGCGTCCACGGGCCGGTGCAGGCAGGTTGCGGTTTTCAAAGTGTCAACTGGCGTAGGTCGAGCCTTCACTATCCAGCACCGCCTTGACCTCGCGCAGATGCGCCTCGGCCTGGCCTGGATAGTCGTCAAGCTCCTGCGCCGTCTTCTCGGCAATCTCGTCGCTCAGCATCCTGAGCGGGCGGCCCGTCTGCAAGGCGCGGATATAGGTCTCGGCGGCGCGCTCGAAATAGTAGAGCCGGTTCAGCGTATCGCCCACGTCGCTGCCGATCACCAGCACGCCATGGTTGCCCATGATCATCACCCGCTTCTTCGGGTCGCTCAGCATCGAGGCACAGCGCTCGCCCTCGCTTTCGAACGCCAGCCCGCCGAATTCATCGTCAATGACATAGCGGTTGTAAAAGGTCGCTGTGTTCTGGTCGATCGGCGGCAGGGTGCTGTCGGCAAGGCTCGCCAGCACGGTGGCAAAGATCGAATGCACATGCATCACGCAACGCGCATGCGGACAGCGGCGGTGGATCGAGCCATGCAGGCCCCAGGCGGTGGGATCGGGGGCACCCGGCATCTCCATCGTCTTGGGGTCGTTTGCGTCCAGCAGCAGCAGGTCCGAGGCGCGGATGCGCGCGAAATGCATCTGGTTGGGGTTCATCAGGAACTGCGTCCCCTCGGGGTTCACCGCCAGGCTGAAATGGTTGGCGACCCCTTCATGCATGTTCAGCCGCTCGATCCAGCGAAAGGACGCGGCCAGATCGACGCGGTCCTGCCAGTGGTCGATATTGGGGCGCAGGCTGGTGACGGACATGGGTTTGCTCCTGATCTCGGGCTGGCGGTGTGACTGCCCAAAACCTGCCTTTTGACATTAGGTTTGACCAACGAAAAATTCACCCATTTCGCATTAGAAACACTTATGGCAAGGTTATGGGATGCAGAACCCCCTTCCCCCGCTGGGCTGGTTGCGCACCTTCGAGGCCGCCGCCCGCCACCTGTCCTTTACCGGCGCCGCGCGTGATCTGAACATGACGCAAAGCGCGGTCAGCCAGCAGATCAAGGCGCTGGAATCGCACCTTGGGCAGCCGCTGTTTCACCGGCGGCCCCGGGCGCTGGAACTGACCGAGGCCGGGATCACCTATCTGCCGGTGGTGCGCGAGGCGTTCCGCACCCTGATCCGGGGCACGCGCGCGGTGACCGGCGATCACCAGAACACGGTGCAGGTGCAATGCAACATCACCTTCGCGGTCAACTGGCTGGGCCCGCGCCTGCCCCGGTTCCGCGCGCTGCACCCGGATGTGCATCTGAACATCTTCACCGAGCTTTGGGAGCCGCGCGAAATGGCCGAAGGCGCGGCGGTCGAGATCCGCTATTCCTTGCGACCGGCGGATACGGTGCGGACCGAATTGCTGACAACCGATCGCTATTTCCCGGTCTGTGTTCCGGGCTATCCGGTCACGCTTGAAAACCTGCATGAACAGCCGCTCTACGACTGCTCGAACCTGCTGTCGAACTGGGCAAGCTGGGCCGAAGACGTGGGCCTGCCCTGGCCCAATCCACCGATCACCTATGCCACCACCTATATGGTCGGGCTTTCCGTGGCGATGGCAGGCGGCGGGTTATGCATGGGGCACAAGGTGATCGTGTCGCGCCTGTTGGCCGAGGGTCGCCTGATCACCCCTTTCGATCACAGCGTGCAAATGCCCGAAGCCTATTACCTGCTTTTGTCACCACAGGCCGAGGAGACCCCCGGCGCGGTCGCCTTTGCCAACTGGATCCGGACCGAGATCGCCCGCGAGGCCGGGTGATCCGGGAAAGGGGCGCTCCCGCCCGTCGTCGATGCCGCTGGCGCAGCCCCTCCTCCCGTTGGGCCGGGCAGCGCGCCCTTGGCGCGCTGCAGTCACGCGCTGTCCTTGGGCCGGCTCGGCACCCAGGCATAGCCGTTGTCGCACAGGATATAGGCCTCGCGCAGGCCATGAGGCTTGTCGGTCGGCGCTTGAAGGATGGTCGCGCCAAACCCCTCGGCCCGCGCCACCGACGCATCGGGATCGCTGTCATAAAGCCTGATTTCGAGGCCCCCGCCGCGCGGCGGGTTCTCTGGCAAAAGCCCCAACAGCGGGTTCGCATGATAGGTGCCGTCGCTGTGCAGCTGGAACACCTGCGCACCATAGGTGACAATGGCGAAATCCGCTGTCACCTGATGCGACCTCATCGCGAAAACAGCCTCTAGAAAAGCACATTCCGCCGCAACATCCCGCACCAACAGGTTCAGCCCGATCCCCCTGAGCGACCGCCCGAACCCATCTGCATCTATCGTATCATAATCCATTCCGTCAGGGTCACGCCGACCGCCTGCCGCTGTCAAGCGGGCAATGACGAAGCTTTGATGAAACCCTTTCGGCGGGGCTTGCACCCGGTCGCGGTTTCGGAAAAGCTGCGCCATGGAACACAAGACTTTCCCCGATTGGGCCGATGTGGCCCCCCGTCTGGTCGCTGTCGCCGCAGGCCGCGAACCGGCAGACATGATCATCCGTAACGGCATCTGGATCAACGTGCACACGCGCGAGGCACTGCCCGGCCACTCCATCGCCATTGCCGAAGGGCGCATCGCCTTTGTCGGCCCCGATGCCAGCCATTGCACCGGACCCGACACCCAGATCATCGAGGCGAACGGCCGCTATATGATCCCCGGTCTTTGTGACGGGCATATGCATATCGAAAGCGGCATGCTGACCCCGGCGGAGTTTGCCGCCGCCGTGATCCCGCATGGCACCACCACCATGTTCACCGACCCGCACGAGATCGCCAATGTCCTTGGCCTCGCCGGTGTGCGGATGATGCATGACGAGGCGCTGATGCAGCCCGTCAACATCTTTACCCAGATGCCGTCCTGCGCCCCCTCGGCGCCGGGGTTGGAAACCACCGGATATGAGATCACGCCCGAGGATGTGGCCGAGGCGATGACATGGCCCGGCATCATCGGTCTGGGCGAGATGATGAACTTTCCCGGTGTCACCAATGCCGACCCCAAGATGCTGGCCGAGATCGCCGCCACCCAGCGCGCGGGCAAGACGGTGGGCGGGCACTATGCCTCGCCCGATCTGGGTCCCGCCTTTGCCGCCTATGTGGCGGGTGGCCCGGCCGACGATCACGAGGGCACCTGCGAGGCCGATGCCATCGCGCGCGTCCGGCAGGGCATGCGCAGCATGATGCGGCTGGGCAGCGCCTGGTATGACGTCGAATCCCAGATAACCGCGGTGACCGAAAAGGGGCTCGATCCGCGCAACTTCATCCTGTGTACCGACGATTGCCACTCGGGCACGCTGGTGCATGAAGGGCATATGAACCGGGTGGTGCGCCATGCCATCGCCTGTGGCTGCGACCCGATGATCGCGCTGCAAATGGCGACGATCAACACCGCCACCCATTTCGGGCTGGAGCGCGAGTTGGGCTCGACCGCACCCGGCCGCCGGGCCGACGTGATCCTGACCTCGGACCTGCGCGACCTGCCCATCGAGATGGTGATCGCGCGCGGGCAGGTGGTGGCCGAGAACGGCAAGATCACCGTCGAATGCCCGCATTACGACTGGCCCGATACTGCCCGCAATACCGTGCATCTGGGCCACACGCTCAGCGCGTCCGATTTCGAGATCAAGGCGCCAACCGGCGCCAACCGGGTCCGCGCCAATGTGATAGGCGTGGTGGAAAACCAGGCGCCGACCAAGGCGCTGAAAGCGGAACTGCCGATCATCGGCGGGCTGGTCGAAGGCGAGGGCGATGTCTGCCAGATCGCGCTGGTCGAACGCCACCGCGCCACCGGCGGCGTTACCAATGCCTTTGTCTCGGGCTTTAGCTATCAGGGTCGCATGGCCATGGCCTCGACCGTGGCGCATGACAGCCACCACATGATCGTGGTGGGCACCGACCGCGACCAGATGGCGCTGGCCGCAAACCGGCTGGCCGAGGTCGGCGGCGGCATCACCATCTGGCGCGAGGGCCAGGAACTGGCGCTGGTGGAACTGCCCATCGCCGGGCTGATGTCCGACAGCCCCGCCGCCGAGGTCGCCGCCAAGGCGCAGAAGATGGTCGAAACGATGGCCGCCTGCGGCTGCACGCTCAACAACGCCTACATGCAGCATTCGCTGCTGGCGCTGGTGGTGATCCCCGAACTGCGTATTTCCGATCTTGGCCTGATCGATGTGCGCAGCTTTCAGCGGATCGACCTGCTGGAGCCACTTGCATGACGCAGCTGATCACCCCCGAAACCCCCGAACCAGCTTTTTTCACCGACGCGGCCCAGGCTGTCGCGCGGCTCGAAGCGCTCTACAATCAGTCGACCGGTTTCCTTTGTGACAGGTTCAGCAGCGCAATGCAGGGTCTGGACCCAGGCACCCGATTTCGCGCCTATTACCCCGAGATCCGCTTCTCAACCTCGTCTTATGCGCAGGTGGACAGCCGGCTCAGCTTTGGCCATGTTTCGCATCCCGGCACCCATGCGACCACCGTCACGCGGCCCGACCTGTTCCGGTCCTACCTGACCCAGCAGATCGGCCTGTTGATCCGCAACCATGGCCAACCGGTGCAGATCGGCGCGTCGACCACGCCGATCCCGCTGCATTTCGCGGTGGCAAATGCCCCCGATCTGGTTGTCCCACACGAAGGCGCCGCCGGATTTACCCTGCGCGACGTGTTCGACGTGCCGGATCTGGCCACCACAAATGACGATATCGTCAACGGCACCCATGTGTCCGAGGACGGCTCGGGCCCGCTGTCACTGTTCACCGCGCAGCGGGTGGATTACTCGCTGGCCCGGCTGGCGCATTACACCGCCACCGACCCGGCGCATTTCCAGAACCACGTCCTGTTCACCAACTACCAGTTCTATGTCTCCGAGTTCGAGGCCTATGCCCGCGCCCAGCTGGCTGATCCCGACAGCGGCTACACCAGCTTTGTCAGCACTGGCAATGTCGAGATCACCACGGCCGACGCCACGCTGGATACGCCCGCCAAACTGCCGCAAATGCCGTCCTACCACCTGAAACGTGCCGACGGTTCGGGCATCACCCTGGTCAATATCGGCGTCGGCCCTTCGAACGCCAAGACCGCGACCGACCATATCGCCGTTTTGCGCCCGCATGCCTGGTTGATGGTGGGTCATTGCGCCGGCCTCAGGAACACCCAGGCGCTGGGGGATTTCGTGCTGGCCCATGCCTATCTGCGCGAGGATCACGTGCTGGACGACGATCTGCCGGTCTGGGTTCCGATCCCGGCGCTGGCCGAGATCCAGATCGCACTGGAACAAGCGGTGGCCGAGGTGACAGAACTCAGCGGTTATGACCTGAAACGGATCATGCGCACCGGCACCGTCGCCACCATCGACAACCGCAACTGGGAACTGCGCGACCAGTCGGGCCCGGTGCAACGCCTCAGCCAATCTCGCGCCATCGCACTCGACATGGAGAGCGCGACCATCGCCGCAAACGGCTATCGATTCAGGGTCCCATATGGCACGCTTCTTTGTGTCAGCGACAAGCCGCTGCATGGCGAATTGAAGCTTCCCGGCATGGCCTCGACCTTCTATACCACGCAGGTCAGCCGCCATTTGCGCATCGGGATCAGGGCCATGGAAGCCCTGCGTGGCATGCCTCTGGAACGGCTGCACAGCCGCAAATTGCGGTCATTTGACGAAACAGCCTTCCTCTGACTGCGGAAAAACGCCGAAAATCCCCTATTTTCGGGATTTTCGGCGCTACTATTCGTTGTGTTCGCTCACAAGATAAAGTTAGATTGCCGCAATGAGGCCCTATGGATCGGGCACGAAAAAGGAGACCAAGAAATGGCAAAGCCTATGACCAAAACTCAGCTCGTTGCCGCACTGGCCGAGGATATGGGCAGTGACAAGAAAACCGCCAGCGCCGCTCTGGACGCGGTCTGCGCGCTGATCACCCGCGAAGTGTCGGGCGGTGGTGCCGTGACCCTGCCGGGCGTCGGCAAGATCTATTGCCGCGAGCGCCCCGAGCGTCAGGTTCGCAACCCTGCCACCGGCGAGACCTTTACCAAGGAAGCCGACAAGGTGGTCAAGATGACCATCGCCAAGGCGCTGAAGGACAGCGTGAACGGCTGATCCCAACCGGATCTCATGCTTTTCGGGCCGCCCTTCGGGGCGGTCCTTGCGTTTGCGCCCCTTTTACCTCTTGCCCTGAGTAACGCGCGGTCTCGCCTTCCGTGGTGACAAGAGGGTGCCCCCTTGCACCGGACCGTGATTTCCGAAACTGTCGCCGCGTTGATCGAGAGGGAGAGAACACCGTGGATCTGCGCGCCATTGCCATGGGGCTGGCCTTTGCCTTCATGTGGTCCTCGGCCTTCACCTCGGCACGGATCATCGTGGCAGATGCCTCGCCGCTGTTTTCTCTCGCCTGCCGCTTCCTGATTTCTGGCCTTCTGGGCGTGGCCATCGCCCGCGCCATGGGGCAAAGCTGGAACCTGACCCGTGGCCAGTGGAAGGCGACCATCGTCTTTGGCATCTGCCAGAACGCGCTCTATCTGGGCCTCAACTTCTATGCGATGCAAACGGTCGAGGCCTCGGTCGCCGCGATCATCGCTTCGACCATGCCTCTCCTCGTGGCGCTGGCCAGCTGGCTGCTGTTCGGCGAGCGGCTTCCGGCGCTGGGAATCGTCGGACTGATGGCGGGCTTTGTCGGTGTTGCCCTGATCATGGGCGCGCGCATCGGCGCGGGTGTCGATCTGTTCGGAGTGCTGCTCTGCGGTCTGGGCGCGCTGGCGCTGGCCACCGCCACGCTCGCCCTGCGCGGGGCGACCTCGGGCGGGAATTTCATGATGGTGGTGGGCTTGCAGATGCTGGTGGGCTCCGCTGTCCTGTTTCTCGCCACCCCGATCTTTGAGACCGTGCATGTCACGCCGACGCTGCCGCTGGCCCTGGCCTTTGCCTATACCACGCTGGTGCCCGGCCTAACCGCCACCTTTGTCTGGGTCCTGCTGCTCAACAGGATCGGTGCGATCCGGGCGGCCACCTTCCACTTTCTCAACCCGGTGTTTGGCGTGGCCATCGCCGCCGCCCTATTGGGCGAGCGGTTGGGCGCGCTCGACGCTATCGGCGTGGCGATCACTACCGCTGGTATCCTTGCAGTCCAGCTGTCGCGTCAGGCAAGCGCGCGCAAACCCTAGTTCAGCAATGCCTCGATCTCACGCTGCATCCGCGCGGAGTCGGGTTTGACAGCCGACCCGAAGGTCGCCGCAACAGATCCGTCCGGCGCCACCAGGACCTTGTTGAAGTTCCAGGCCGGTTCGAACCCGGTTTCGGCCTTGACCGCTTTGTAGAACGGATGCGCCTGTGTCCCCTTCACATGCAGTATGTCGGTCATCGGCAGCGTCAGATCATAGTTTAGAGCGCAGAACTCCTTGACCTCGGCCGCAGTTGCCAATTCCTGATTAAAGTCATCCGACGGAATGGCGAGAACAACCAGCCCGGCATCCTGATAGGTTTCCCAAAGGTTTTGCAAACCGGCATATTGGCCAGTGAACCCGCATTGCGACGCGGTGTTGACGACCAGCACCGGTCGTCCGCGCCAATCCTCCATCGACAACGAACCACCGTCGATCGAAGGGAACACGCCGGATACAGGTCCTGCCTGCACCGAACGGCCGACAAGCAGTAGAAAGATCAGAAAAACGATGCGGTACATCTTGGCTCTCCTTTCCCTCAGGTTACGTACGGCAAGGTGATACGGATCAATGCACGTCTTCGCGAGGGCTGCGAAACAACCCTTTGCTTTCGGCAATCCGATCTCAAATACTGCGCATGAATACCCCTGAACGGAGGCTCCATGACCCGTTACACGAAATCTCCCGAGGCCATCGCCGCGCTAAGCCCCGAAGAATACCATGTCACCCAGCAAAGCGGCACGGAACGTCCCGGTACTGGCAAGCTGCTGCACAACAAGGAACCGGGCATCTATGTCGACATCGTATCGGGCGAACCGCTTTTTGCGTCGTCGGACAAATACGAATCGGGCTGCGGCTGGCCCAGCTTCACCAAGCCGATCGAAACCGCCCATGTGCTGGAATTCGAGGATCGTACCCATGGCATGATCCGCACCGAGGTCCGCTCGAAACATGGGGACAGCCATTTGGGCCATGTCTTTCCCGACGGTCCGCGCGATCGCGGCGGACTGCGCTATTGCATCAACTCGGCCTCGCTCCGTTTTGTCCATCGTGATGACATGGCGGCAGAGGGGTACGCTGACTATCTCGATCAGGTGGAGGATATCGCATGAGCCTTGAACGCGCCGTTCTGGCAGGAGGATGTTTCTGGGGCATGCAGGATCTGATCCGCAAGATGCCCGGGGTGGACCGCACCCGCGTCGGCTATACCGGCGGTGACGTGCCCAACGCCACCTATCGCAATCACGGCACCCACGCCGAGGGAATCGAGATCTGGTTCGACCCGGCGCGCATCTCGTACCGACAATTGCTGGAATTCTTTTTCCAGATCCATGACCCGACCACGGTGAACCGGCAAGGCAACGATCTGGGCACCAGCTATCGCTCGGCCATCTATTATGTGGACGAGGCGCAAAAGGCGGTCGCGCTCGACACCATCGCCGATGTCGATGCCTCGGGCCTGTGGCCCGGCAAGGTGGTGACCGAGGTCGAGCCGGTGGGTGACTTCTGGGTGGCCGAAGAGAACCACCAGGACTATCTGGAAAAGCATCCCAACGGCTATACCTGCCACTTCCCCCGCGCCGACTGGGTGTTGCCGAAACGCGCGGATGCCGCGGAATAGAGCCTGATTTTGTCCGGGCGCGCCTGTTGCGCGCCCGGTTCACTCTGCCGCGATACGGGGGCGGCCGCTGGCCTCGACAGTCACCTCGGCCTCGATAAACACCTCGCGCCCTTCGACCGGTACCTGGCGGATGTCGCGGTTGACCAGAATACGGATATCCTCGGCCCCGGCCGCACGCGCGGCCTGCTCTGCTTCTCCCCGCAAAACAGTCTCTAACAAGGTCATGGCCTGCTCGGGATCGCCGAAATCCTGCGGCCCGTCGACCAGATGCACGCGGTAACGCCCCTCGGCGGGGGCTGTCACGCTGCCTGCACGGCGCAAGGTCACCCGGCCCACCACCGCCCCGATGGCGTTGGCCACACCGCCATGTTCCGGCAGGATCGTGTCGCAGCGCAGGCGCGCGCCCACCGCCGGATAGTAGCTGGCCGCCGACGCCCCCAACCCCACAACAGGCAGGTTCAGCGCCACATCCAGCGCCAGCAGACCGCGATGCCCCGACAGACCCATGCGGGTCAGAACATGGCGGGCAAGCTGCTCTGGCGGCAGGTCGAAATCAGCGTCCTCTTCGGCAAATGCAGTCTCTAACAAGGTCTGTGCAGTCTGCTCCGTCAACTGGTCGATGATCATCATTGCCAGTGTTTCGGCATCCTTTGCCAGACGCTCGCCATTGCCGGTTCGCTTACGCGCAAAAAGCTCCATCCCCTTTTGGGCCGCTTCCGCATCCCACGCGTCAAGGCGCCCCAGCACATGGCTGGCATCCGACGGGGTCAGGCCCGAGACCTGCACGATACCCCGGTCCACCAGCCGGGTCAGCGCGCCCTGCTCCATCCGCGTCCTGAGCAGATCGGACAGGGGCAAAACCCGAGTGCCCAACCGGTCGAGCAGCACCGTCTCGCGCGGGCCGATGCCCTCTGCCGGCACCCCCAGAACCCGCCGGGCAAACCGGGCGTCATATTCCCCGGTACTGGCCGAGCGCAGCTGCGCGTCCAGCGCCGCATGCACAACCTCGCCCGCCTCTGCCGCGATCAGCGACAAGGGCAGGACCCGGCGCGGGCCAAGATGGACCCCGCCTTGCAACCCTTCGGTGATCACATGCACCTGGCTGTCCCCACCCAGCCCATATGTCCGCATCGCCACTGCCTCGACCATGGTGCGGAACCCGCCGACCTGGGCACCAGCCGGGTCGATCTTGGGCCTTCCATCGCGGATCAGGGCCACATCGGTAGTGGTGCCGCCAATGTCCGAGACCAGCGCATTCTCGACCCCGGTCAGCCAGCGCGCGCCCACGATCGAGGCCGCCGGACCGCTGAGGATGGTTTCGATCGGCCGCTCACGCGCCTGCTCGGCGCTCATCAGCGCGCCATCGCCGCGCACCACCATCATCGGGGCGTCGATGCCGATCTCGACCAGCGTATCCTGCGCGCGGCCGATCAGACGGTCGATCATGCCGATCAGGCGGGCGTTGAGCACCGCCGTGACCGCCCGTTTCGGCCCGTTCAACTTGGCGGACAATTGGTGCGAACAGGTCACCGGCGCCCCGGTCGCCTCGGTGATCGCGCGGGCAACCGTCAGTTCGTGTTCGGGGTTGCGGGTGGCAAAAAGGCCCGCCACCGCAAAACCCGATATTCCCTTGTTAGAGACAAGAAACGACTGCAATGCGCCCAGATCGAGCGGCGCCGCCTCGGCACCGGTATGACTGTGTCCGCCCGAGATCACCAGCGCCGGGTCGCCCTTGAGCGCCTCCCGCAGCCCGTGCTTGTCCAGATCGCTCTCGCCGAACCCGATATAGACCAGCGCCACGCGCCCGCCCTGCCCCTCGACTAGCGCGTTGGTGGCCAGCGTCGTCGACAGCGAGGCAAGCCCGATATCGCCGGGCGCCACGCCCGCCTGATCCAGCACCGCGCGAATGGCGTTGCCGACCCCGATCGCCAGGTCCGACCGCGTGGTCAGCGCCTTGGCGGTCGCGATCACGTCGCGTTCGTCGCGGATCAGCACCGCGTCGGTATAGGTTCCGCCCGTATCCACACCCAAGGACAGCGTCATCGGGTCCCCTCCATCCTGTTCGCTTGTGCCTCAATACCGCTTTGCAGCGACATGTCCCGCCTGTTTGCGGCGCTCAGGCCAGCCGCGCCGCCGCCCAGCGCGCCGCGTCCGCCACCGCCGGGTCGGGATCACTGGTCAAACGCTGCGCAACCGGGCGCAAAGCCGGCAGACCGGAATTGCCGATGGCATAGAGCACGTTGCGCACGAAGCGGTCGCGTCCGATCCGCTTGATGGGCGAGCCAGAAAACATCGCCCGGAACCCGGTATCGTCCAGCCGCGCCAGATCGGCCAGGGCGGGCGCCTCCAGTTCGGGGCGCCCGGCATAGCGCAGGTCGCTGGCGGCCACGGCGAACTTGTTCCATGGGCAGGCCGCCAGACAGTCGTCACAGCCATAGATGCGATTGCCCAACTTGCTGCGCAACTCCTCGTCCACCGGTCCCTTGTGCTCGATGGTCAGATAGGAAATGCAGCGCCGGGCATCCAGCCGGTAGGGCGCCGGAAACGCATCGGTGGGGCAAGCTGTCAGGCAGGCGGTGCAGGTGCCGCAATTGTCGCGCCCGGCCTCATCCACCGGCAGATCAAGCGTGGTGAAAACAGAGCCTAAAAAGGCCCAATTACCCCAGTCCCGACTGACCAGGTTGGTATGCTTGCCCTGCCAGCCCAGCCCCGCCGCCTGCCCCAGCGCCTTTTCCGGCACCGGGGCGGTGTCGACGAACACCTTGACCTCGCCGCCGCCCGCCTCGATCAGCCAGCGTGCGAGCCGCTTCAACCTCTTCTTGACCAGATCGTGGTAGTCCTTGCCCCGCGCATAGACCGAGATCGCGGCACGGTCAGGCTGGCCTATCACCTCCATCGGATCAGTTTCAGGGGTATAGCTTTCGGCGAGCATGATGACCGAACGCGCCTCGGGCCAGAGTGCCGCCGGATCGCCGCGCCATTCCATCCGCTCGGCCATCCAGCCCATCTGCCCATGATATCCGGCCTCGACAAAGGCGCGCAGCCGCTCGGGCACGTCCGGCACATCCGAGGGGCGGCAGATGCGGCAGGCCACGAACCCTTCTTCCAGGGCGCGCGCGACCAACCTGTCTTTCAACTCCCCGCTCATGCTTCTTTCTGGTCCAAAATACTCCGGGGGAGTCGCGCCTTGGCGCGACGGGGGCAGCGCCCCCAAACCGGGTCAGAAATCGAGATCCGCATAATGCGGCGGTGGACGGAAACCGGGGATCTGGTCCGCCAGGATCGACCGGAACGAAGGCCGCGACTTTATCTTGGCGTACCAGTCCTTGACCACCTGGCTGCGGTTCCAGTCCACATCCGAGATGTAATCGAGCGAGGACAGATGCGCGGCAGCGGCAAAATCGGCCAGCGTCATCTGATCACCTGCCAGCCAGCGGCGATGATCCAGCAGCCAGGCCATGTAGTCGAGATGATACTTGATCGCCTTGGCCCCGGCCTTGACATTGCGGCTGTCGGGATAGCCCTGCCCGGTCACCTTCTTGTTGACCCTTTCATAGAGAAGGTTCGCGGTCACCTCGTTATGAAACTTGTCGTCGAACCAGCTGACCAAGCGGCGCACCTCGTACCGTCCGTCAACATCCTTGGGCATCAGCGGCGGTTCGGGGCGGGTTTCTTCGATATACTCGCAGATGGCCGCGCTTTCGGCCAACATCTTGCCGTCGAGCTTGATCACCGGCACCTTGCCTGCCGGGTTGCGGCGCAGAAAATCCGGGTCACCTTCCCAATAGCGTTCCTCGACCAGTTCAACCTCGATCTTCTTTTCGGCCAGCAACAGACGGACCTTGCGGCAGAACGGGGACAGGGGGACGTGAAACAGGCGCGCCATGGGGATCCGGATCAAATGAGGTCTTGCCCGTCAGCAATAGCCCCGGCAGCGGTGCAAGTGCAAGTTCCCCCGGACGAAACAGGCCCTGAAGAGCGGCAGGGCGACACGCAATCGTGACGCTGCGCGGATTGACGCCGACCACTACGCGGGGGCAGATACCGAACCGCTGAACGAGCCCGACCGATGACCGCAACGATCCCTGAGACATTCACCTTTTCACGGCTGTCACAGGTCGACCCCGACCTGATCACCGCCCATATGCGCGATCCGCGTCTGGCTGTTCACATGCCGCTGATGCCTGCCAGCTGGAGCGATGCGCAGACCGCCGGGTTCATCCAGGCAAAGGAGGCCTGCTGGGACCGGGACGGACTAGGCCATTGGGCGTTCTTGCATCAGGGCCGATATGTGGGCTGGGGCGGCTTTCAGCGCGAAGAAGGGGAATGGGATTTCGGCCTGGTCCTCTGTCCCGAGCATTTCGGGCTGGGCCTGCCCATTGCACGCAAGGCACTGGACTTTGCCCATACCGATCCGCGTATTCCCTTCGTTACCTTTCTGCTACCGCCCTCGCGCCGCCATCTGGGCGCACTGCGCCGCCTCGGTGCGCGCCCGATGGGTGAAGTCGATCATGCCGGGCACCGGTTTCTGAAATTCCGCCTCGACACCGCGTGACGCAAACGCGCCCTATTCGAAACAGTCCGCTCGTCCGTCGGCCGCGATGGTTGCCGCGCCATCCATGATCGCCGCCGCGCGCTTGCGCAGCCTGGGTGATGGATCCGACGCGGAACGCTCGCGCGGGTTGGGCAGAACGGCGGCAATCCGCGCCGCCTGCTGCGCCGACAGTTTGTCAGGGGTTACGCCGAAATAGCCCTCGGCCGCCGCCGCCACGCCGAACACGCCCTCGTCCATCTCGGCCACGTTCAGATAAACCTCGACGATGCGGCGCTTGGACCAGGTCAATTCCACCAGCGGCGTGATCGCGGTTTCCAGCGCCTTGCGGATCCAGCTGCGTCCCTGCCACAGAAACACGTTCTTCACCACCTGTTGCGACAGGGTCGAAGCGCCACGACCCGACCCTTCGCCAATCGCCGCACGGATCGCATTGACGTCGAATCCCCAATGCAGACAAAAGTTGGCGTCCTCTGCCGCCACAACCGACCGCGCCATCACCGGCTCAATCCGCTCCAGCGGCACCCATTCGCGTTCCACCTTGCCCAGGCGGCGATACTCGGACCAGATCGTGTGGGTGATCGGCGGATTGATCACCGAAAAGAGCAGCACCAACGCCATCAGCAGCGCAAACCCGGCCAGAAACACGCGGCCAACCCAGCGCAGCGCCCATCTCATGGGCTTTCTCTCGCTCTTGGCCTTACGGGCCTTTTTGTTTCTGGAATTCGCAGTCCGCTTGGCCATGAACGCCTTTTAGCGCAGTTCCGTGTCGATCTGAACGCACAAAGCCATCATGCTCATGCCGCCGACAAGAAATGTGCCTCCGAGGACTTGGCCACCCGTCTGGCGGTCTGCCACCCATGCCCTTCGGGGACCGAAAGATCAGGGAACAGGGACGCTTCGGTGGTTTCACCGGCTGAGCCCATCAAGTCTTCGAAAGCGCCCGGGAAGTAGCTCTCTGTCGGTATGCCCTCGGAGAACACGATTTCATGTCGGGCCAGCAGCAGGTGATAATATGTGACCTTGTGGCGAGGGACGATGCGGATCGTGCTGTCATTGACCAGCAGACGCGCCGGGACGAACACCTCGCTGTCGCCGCAGGCCAGTTCTGCCCGCCAGCCGGTGATCAGCATCCTGTGTTGCTGACTGACATAGAGATCACGGTAATTGCCCAGCACACCGGCCTTGAACAGAACAGGTGCCAGGGCCCCGTCACCGCGAACGGTTGCCTTTGCCAATTGCAGCAGCGGTTGAAAGCCGCTGTCCACCGTTCTCACCAGATCGCCGGGGCGCAGGGTCTCAACCGGAATCGGGCCACTTTCGATCTCGATCAGCGTCCCGGCCGCAAAACACGCAAACCCAGGAAACCAGTTGGGCGAGGTTGTATCCAGCGTGCCGATGGTCAGTTGCGTATTGCCGTTCTGAAGATCCGGCAGATCATCGAAATCGGCATTCATGTCCATGGCCACGGTCATGAAATTGCCGTCGCCCAAATCGATCCGGATGAACGAGGCCCGCTGACCGGGATCGCCGCGAACGTCTCCGACCCCAAGATATTGATAGGTCAACAGTGTCGTTCCGCCGTCGAAAGACACGTATTCCCCCGATAGCGGATCATTCAACAGCGTATCGACGTCGACAAAGGTCAAAACGCTTGTCGAGTTGTTCACGATGTTGATTGTACCGTCGTCAATGAACGGATCACCGTTCACGTTCTGCGCGATCAACTTGATATTCGCCATTTTCACCCTGCCCGGTTTTCCGGGTCTGTTCACCACACGCCAAGGCGCGGGTCTGCCTCGCAGATCAGAATAAGGTGAAAATAAGGCGGAAATGTGTCCTGGTGCCCAAAGTGTTAACGCCGGCATCCGGCGCCGACGAAAACGACCGGGCTGCGCACACAGCCCGGTCGAAGGTCTTTGGTGCAGCAGGCCGTCTGTCGGACGCCCGTGCCATGCTGTTTATTCGGCCGGCATTGCCAATGACTCGTGGCTGAGCGGATGAGGCAGCTTGTTCAGCATCTCCTTGGGGCAAACCTGAAGGAAATTGCCCTTCTCGCTATCCCAATGTTGCAGAATATGAGCCGCCTTCGCGCTGCGGGTTTCTTCTGCGTGACGCTCGATCAGCGCTTTCAGTTGCGCCTCCCAATGGGCCACTGTCACCGGGCATGTCACCAGCGTTTCCATATTCATCAGAAGCTGGGCCTTGCCGTCGGGGTCATAGAGATAGGCCATGCCCCCGGTCATCCCGGCGCCAAAGTTAGCACCGATGCCGCCCAGGATCACCGCGACACCGCCGGTCATGTATTCACAGCCATTGGTTCCACATCCCTCGATCACCACCTTGGCGCCCGAGTTGCGCACGGCAAACCGTTCGCCCGCACGACCCGCCGCAAAGAGATACCCATCGGTCGCGCCGTACAGCACGGTGTTGCCGATGATGGTGTTCTCGTCTGCCTTGAGCGGGCTGATCTGCGGCTGGCGCACAACGATAGTGCCGCCCGACAGGCCCTTGCCGACATAGTCGTTCGCATCGCCAGAAACCTCGATCTTGAGGCCCGGCGCGGCGAAGGCACCCAGCGACTGGCCCGCCGAGCCGCGCAGTTTGACATGCAGGTGGTCGGGTTGCAGATCGTTGCGCATGCCGAACCGCTTGACGATATGGCTCGACACGCGGGTGCCGACTGTCCGGTGCGTGTTCTGCACCGAATAGCTCAGCTGCATCTTCTCGCCATCCTCCAGGAACCGCGCGGCATCGCGCACGATCTCGGCATCCAGCGTGTCGGGCACCACATTGCGCGGCTTTGCCCGGTCATAGACGATGTTCTGTGCGCCATCGACGGTGATCAGCAGCGGATTCAGGTCCAGATCGTCCAGATGTGCCGAACCGCGCGAGACCTGCGCCAGCAGGTCGGCCCGCCCGATCACCTCGTCAAGGCTCCGCGCCCCGATCGAAGCGAGGATTTCGCGCACTTCCTGGGCATAGAAGGTGATCAGGTTCACCACCTTGTCGGCATTGCCGGTGAACTTGGCACGCAAGGATTCGTCCTGGGTGCAGACGCCCACCGGGCAGGTGTTCGACTGGCACTGACGCACCATGATACAGCCCATCGCGATCAGCGCAGCAGTGCCGATACCGTATTCCTCGGCCCCCATCATCGCGGCCATGACAATATCGCGCCCGGTGCGCAGACCGCCATCGGTACGCAACGTGATCCGGTCGCGCAGGTTGTTCATCGACAGAACCTGATGCGCCTCGGTCAGGCCCATCTCCCATGGCAGGCCCGCGAACTTGATCGAGGTGGCCGGCGATGCGCCGGTGCCGCCATTGCCGCCCGAGATCAGGATGATGTCGGCCTTGGCCTTGGCCACGCCCGCGGCGATGGTGCCAACCCCGGACGAGGCCACCAGCTTGACCGTCACCTTGGCGCGCGGGTTGATCTGTTTCAGGTCATAGATCAGCTGCGCCAGATCCTCGATGGAATAGATATCGTGATGCGGTGGCGGCGAAATCAGCGTCACGCCCTTGGTCGAGTGGCGCAGTCGCGCGATCAGGTCGGTGACCTTCATGCCAGGCAGCTGACCACCCTCGCCGGGCTTGGCGCCCTGGGCGACCTTGATCTCCAACTCTTCGCAATGGTTGAGATACTCGGCGGTCACGCCAAAGCGGCCCGAGGCCACCTGCTTGATCTTGGCGGACGGGTTGTCACCGTTGGACTCGGGCACGAAATGCGCCGGGTCCTCGCCACCCTCGCCGCTGTCCGATTTGGCACCGATCCGGTTCATCGCCACGTTCAGCGTCTTGTGCGCCTCAGGGCTGAGCGCGCCCAGCGACATGCCCGGCGTCACGAACCGCTTGCGGATCGAGGTGATGCTTTCGACCTCTTCGATCGGCACCGGCTTGCCCAGCGGCTTGATGTCCAACAGGTCACGCAGGTGGATCGGCGGATTGCTCTGCATCTTGGCCGAATACTGTTTCCACAGCTCGTAAGAGGCGCGGTTGCAGGCCATCTGCATCATGTGCATCGAGGTTGCTTCCCAGGCATGGGTCTCGCCCGATTTGCGCGCCTTGTAGAACCCGCCGATGGGCAACACGTCCAAGCCGCTGTCCCAGCCTCGGGCATGGATTTCTTCGGCCTTGGTCTGGATGCCCTTGATACCGATGCCCGAGATACGGCTGGTCATGCCGGGGAAATACTCGGCCACCATGGCTCGGCTCAGGCCGACGGCCTCGAAGTTCAGACCACCGCGATAGGACGACACGACCGAGATCCCCATCTTGGCCATGATCTTGAGCAGACCCTGGTCGATGGCCTCGCGATAGCGGGCCATGTTTTCGGTCAGACTGCCATCCAGCAAACCGCGATTGATGCGGTCGGCAATCGAATCCTCGGCCAGATAGGCGTTGACCACGGTCGCACCGCAACCGATCAGCACCGCAAAATAATGCGGGTCGATACATTCCGCCGAACGCACGTTGAGCGAGCAGAAGGTCCTGAGACCCTTGCGCGTCAGGTGGCTGTGCACCGCGCTGGTGGCCAGGATCATCGGCATCGCCACCTTGCCCGGTCCGGAATACTGGTCGGTCAGCAGCAGGTGCCCGGCGCCGGAACTGACGGCCTCTTCGGCCTCGGAGCGGATGCGCGCCAGCGCATCGCCCAGCCCGCCCGAGCCTTGGGCAAAGCTACAGTCGATCTCGACCAGCGGCGCGTTGAAGTTCTTTTTCAGCGTCTCCCACTGGGCGTTGCCGACAAAGGGGCTCTCGGCCACGATGATCTCGGTCTGGCTGCTATCCTCGTCCAGCACGTTCTTGAGGTTGCCAAACCGCGTCTTCAGGCTCATCACCCGGTATTCGCGCAGGCTGTCGATGGGCGGGTTGGTCACCTGGCTGAAGTTCTGCCGGAAGAAATGGCTGAGCGGACGATACTGTTTCGACAGCACCGCGGCGGGCGTGTCATCGCCCATCGAGGCGAGCGCCTCCTTGCCATCCTCGGCCATCGGCGCAAGGATCTGCTCCAGTTCCTCGATGGTGTAGCCGGCCGCGATCTGCCGCTTGCGCAGTTCGGCGCCGGTGAACAGCGGGGTTTCCTCGACATCGCCAAGCTGGTCTTCGAGATTGTTGATCTTGCCGACCCAATCACCAAACGGGCGCGAGCCCGCCAGTTTGTCCTTGAGTTCGCGGTCGTGGTAGAGCTTGCCCTTGGCCATGTCGACGGCGATCATCTGGCCCGGACCCAGCGCGCCCTTTTCGACCACGGTTGCCTCGTCGGTGGGCACCATGCCCGCCTCGGACCCTGCGATCAGCAGGCCATCACCGGTCACAACATAGCGCATCGGGCGCAGCCCGTTGCGGTCGAGACCGCCACAGACCCAACGCCCATCGGTCATCGCCAGCGCGGCAGGGCCGTCCCAGGGTTCGATTACCGAGTTGCAATAGGAATACATGTCGACCCAGGCCTGCGGCAGTTCGACCGCCTGCTTGGACCAACTCTCGGGCACCAGCATGGTCTTGGCCATGGGCGCGTTGCGCCCGGCGCGCACCAGCACCTCGAACACCGCGTCCAGCGCCGCCGAATCCGACGACCCGCCCGGAACGATGGGTTTGATATCCTCGGCCTTTTCCCCGAAATAGGACGAGGCCATGCGGATCTCGTGGCTCTTCATCCAGTTCAGGTTGCCCTTGAGCGTGTTGATCTCGCCGTTATGGGCCAGCATGCGGAACGGCTGTGCCAGCCACCACTGCGGGAAGGTGTTGGTGGAGTAGCGCTGGTGATAGATGGCAAAGGCGGATTCGAACCGCTCGTCCATCAGGTCGGGATAGAACACCGCCACCTGCTCGGCCAGCATCATGCCCTTGTAGATGATCGACCGGCAGCTGAGCGACGCCAGATAGAGCCCGGCAATACCCGCAGCCTGCGCCGCCTTCTCGATGCGGCGACGGATGACGTAAAGCTCGCGTTCAAAGGTCTCTTCGTCCACGCCCTTGGAGTTCGAGATCAGGATCTGCTCGATCTCGGGCCGGGTTGCGTTGGCCTTTTCGCCCAGGCAGGTCACATCTACGGGCACATGGCGCCAGCCATAGATGAAATAGCCCATCCGCAGGATTTCGGTCTCGACGATGGTCCGGCAGCGTTCCTGCGCGCCGAAATCGGTACGCGGCAGAAACACCTGGCCCACGGCCACCAGCTCGTTCATGCGCGGCTCGTGGCCAGTGCGCCGGATCTGGTCGTAAAAGAACGGAACCGGGATCTGCACATGAATGCCGGCGCCGTCGCCGGTCTTGCCATCGGCGTCAACCGCGCCACGGTGCCAGACCGCCTTGAGCGCGTCGATCCCGGCCTCGACCACCTTGCGGCTGCGCTTGCCATTCACCGAAACGACCAGACCCACCCCGCAGGAGGAATGCTCCTCTTCTTCGGAATAGAGACCGTTCTCGGCCATCCACTTGCGCTTGGCTTCTTCGGCCCGCACCCAATCTGCGTCATATTTGGTCATTGGCTGTCTCCTTGATCAGGAAGGGCATACATGGCTTCGACCTCGGCTTGGGTCATCTGCCGGCGCTCGCCCGCGAACGCATAGCCCTCGGGCTTCTTGTCGATGTAAAGTTCCAGTTTCAGGGCGTTGCCGCCCGCATTGTCGAAAAGGCCGGCCGCCATCTGCGTCTGGCCGTGCATCTCTCCGGCCAGCGTGATCCGGTACCACAGCGCCGATCCGCATCTGCCGCAGAACGCGCGCTCGGCCCAGTCGGACGAGCCGTAGACCTTGACCGGACCCAGCGCCGCATAACCCGGTTCGACCGGAAAGCTGACATAGGCGCTGCTGGTCCAACGGCGGCACATGTCACAGTGACAAGCGCCCAGCGCGTCGCGCGCGGGGGTGGCGGTGATGGTCACCGCGCCGCACATGCATTCTCCGTGAAGTTCCGTCATCGCGGGCCTCGCCAGGTGTCGTGAATGGGTCGCTTCGTTTGCTGCCGCGGCGGCTTACTCAGCCGCCATGGCGGTCTTGGCGCCAAAGCCCTCCAGGATCGCCGCAGCACAGTCGCGCCCGTCGCGGATCGCCCAGACCACCAGGCTGGCACCGCGCACGATGTCGCCCACCGCATAGACGCCCTCCATCTCGGTGGCGCCGGTGCGGAACGCGGCCTTGACGGTGCCCCAGCGGGTGACCGGCAGGTCGGGCTGACCGAACAGGCTGGGCAGGTCTTCAGGCTCGAAGCCCAGCGCCTTGATCACCAGATCGGCCTCTTCGACGTAATCGGCACCCTCGATCACCTCGGGCGATTGGCGGCCGCTGGCATCGGGCTGACCCAGACGCATCTTCTGCACCATGACGCCGGTGACCTTGTCATCACCGGTGAACCCCTTGGGCGCCGACAGCCATTCAAAGACCACGCCTTCCTCTTCGGCGTTCTGGGTCTCGCGCTGGCTGCCCGGCATGTTGGCCCGGTCCCGGCGATAGAGGCATTTGACGCTGACAGCACCCTGACGGATCGCGGTGCGGACACAGTCCATCGCGGTATCGCCACCGCCGATCACCACCACCCGCTTGCCATCGGCATTCAACCGGCCATTGTCGAAATCGGCCACCGCGTCGCCAAAGCTCTTGCGGTTCGAGGCCGCCAGATAGTCGATCGCCTTTTCGATGCCGCCCAGACCGCTGCCCGGCAGCGACAGGTCACGCGACTTGTAGACGCCGGTTGCGATGATCACTGCATCATGGGCGGCGCGGATCTCGGTGAACTTGGCCGCGTCCACATCGCAGTTCAGCTCGAACCGAACCCCGCCATCGGCCAGCAACCGGTTGCGGCGCTCGACGATGTCCTTTTCCAGTTTGAAGCCCGGGATGCCGTACATCAGCAGGCCCCCGGCCCGGTCGTACCGGTCATAAACCGTCACCTGCACACCGGCCTGACGCAGCATGTCAGCGGCGGCCAGACCACCGGGGCCCGCCCCGATGATGCCCACGCTTTCGCTGCGCTCGGCCACCGGCGAGGCGGGCTTGACCCAACCCATGTCCCAGGCGGTGTCGGTGATGTATTTCTCGACCGCACCGATGGTCACGGTGCCGTGGCCCGACTGCTCGATCACGCAATTGCCTTCGCACAGGCGGTCTTGCGGGCAGATGCGGCCACAGATCTCGGGAAAGGTATTGGTGGCCTGGCTGGTCTGGTACGCCTCTTCCAGACGCCCCATCGCCGTCAGACGCAACCAGTCGGGGATGTTGTTGTGCAACGGGCAATGCGATTGGCAATAGGGCACGCCGCACTGGCTGCACCGGCTGGCCTGTTCGGCGGCCTTGGCGGCGGCATACTCGGCATAGATCTCGTGAAAATCCTCCTTGCGTACAGTGGCTGCACGCTTTTCCGGCATGTCACGTTCGATCTGCACAAATTTGAGCATCGGTTGCTTGGCCACGGGTCGGACTCCACGTTTTCGCTATTCGGCGTTTTCGTATCCTAGCGTGGATCGAAATAAAAGTCACTTTTGCTGACCTATTTTTATTTTTTTTGCTTTCGATGGCGCTGCTGCGGTCAGAAAAGAGGATTTTTAGGTATCGACCCGGACCTAAATAGAAACTTTCCTTTTCCAAGACCACAGTTATACCCATTCTGGCCAACCGGATCTCACGGAAATCACCGAACACCCATGTCCCTGTTTCACTTGATTCTGGTCGCTCTCATCCAGGGCATAACCGAGTTCCTGCCGGTCTCCTCCTCGGGTCACCTGATTCTGCTGCCGCAACTCTCGGGGATGCAGGACCAGGGACAGACCATCGACGTCGCGGTTCACGTCGGCACGCTCTGTGCCGTGGTCCTTTATTTCTGGGCCGATGTGCGCGACGGCCTCTCGGGCCTGCCCCGCGCCCTGACGGGCAAGACCGACACACCGGGCGCCCGGCTGGCCATGGGGCTGATCGTGGCGACGATTCCCACCGTGATCGCGGGCGCGCTGCTGCACTTCACCGGGCTCAGCGATGCCTTGCGCTCGGTCGCCGTGATCGGCTGGACGATGCTGGGCTTCGGACTCGTGCTGTGGTGGGCGGATCGCACCGGCCCGCAACAGAAACACACGGCCGACTGGGGTATCCGCGACGCGCTGGTCATGGGTCTGTGGCAGGTTCTGGCGCTAATCCCCGGCACTTCACGCTCGGGCATTACCATCACCGGCGCCCGGCGACTGGGCTATGCGCGCGGCGACGCCGCCCGAATCTCGATGCTGATGTCGATCCCGACGATCATCGCCTCGGGTGTGCTCTTGGGGGCCGAAGTGGCGGTCACCGCCGATGCCCAGACGGCGCGCGACGGCGCCATCGCCGCCGTGTTCGCGTTTGTCTCAGCCCTTTTGGCGCTCAGCCTGATGATGCGCCTGCTGCGCACCGTCAGCTTTACACCCTACGTGATCTATCGTGTGGCGCTGGGGATCGTGTTGCTGGCGATCGCCTATACCTGATCAGGCACGCAGGTTCCGGGCCGAAGCCTGAATCTCGTCATACTGGCCATTGGGGCGGAATTTCCACAGATAGGTCGGCAGGATCGTATCCATCGGCTCGGGCATGATACCCAGGTCGGCAAAGCCTTTGGCATCCGCGCTGACCACATTGTCGCGTCGCAGGTTCTTCAGCTGGTCGCGGGTCAGGATACCGTTCGGGAACAGCTGGAAGCTGACGAACTTGGCCACATCCAGCATCCCGGCCATGATCCGTGCGGCAAAGAAGGGCAGGCCCAGAATGATCCGCTTGCGATGGATGACACCCAGCATCCGCTGCATCAACGCGCGGAAGGTTTCGACATCCGGCCCGCCCAGTTCGTAGACACCGCCGGGAGCCTGGCCCAGAACGCCCTTGACCGCGGCACGCGCCACATCGTCAACATAGACCGGCTGGAACCGGGTATCGGCACCGACCACGGGCAGGAAGGGCCCGAACCGGGTCATGCCGGCAAAGCGGTTGAAGAACTGGTCCTCGACCCCGAAGATCACCGAAGGCCGCAAGATCATCGCGTCAGGCATATGGCGCAGCACGCCCGCCTCGCCCAACGCCTTGGTACGGGAATAGTCGCTGTCGCTGTCCGCATCCGCGCCAATGGCCGAAACGTGCACCATGCGGGTGATGCCCTGTTCGGCGGCGATCCGCGCGATGCGCTCGGGGCCCTCGGCCTGAATCGCGTCAAACCCGTTCCGGCCCAGCTCGTTCAGGACGCCGACGCAGTTAACCACCGCATCGGCCCCGCGCATCGCCTGCGCAACCGAATTGTCGTCGCGCAGGTTGCACAGGACCGGTTCCACCTGGCCCACTGCGCCATAGGGTTTGACATGCATCGCCTCGTTCGGGCGCCGCACCGCCACGCGCACGCGCCAGCCCTCCTTTGCCATGCGCCGCGCGATATAGCGGCCCACGAATCCCGATCCGCCGTAAATCGTGACCAGTTTGGACATCAGAGTGGCTCCTGCTGACTTGGCTGTTGCTCCGATCTACCGTCCCAACGCGCGCCAAACAAGGCGCAATAGTGCCGCGTAACCCGAGTCCACCCCGGTTTCGGCATGGGGCTGCAGGGGGCGGTTCAAAAAACTTTTGCAAAACCGAAAAAATCCGGTTGACGCTCCTCGCGGCTAGGCTTAAACGCCCCCTCACGACACCTGCCCAGGTGGCGGAATTGGTAGACGCGCTGGCTTCAGGTGCCAGTGACCGCAAGGTCGTGGAGGTTCGAGTCCTCTCCTGGGCACCATATCTTCCCTGATAAAATCGTTTTGGTTCAACGTTCTGCAAAGGACCTATCGCCCTGCACCATAGCTGCGCCCGGTGCTTTGAGCGACCGCTGTCTGAGCAAGCAAAACGAAAACCGGCCCCTGCACATCAAAAATTTGGCGGGTGGTGCGCATCGCCTCCGGCTAGGGTTTCTGCACTGGCAGAACGGAGACCCGCCCCATGAAAACCCATGCCCAGGCTGTCGTGATCGGCGGCGGCCTTGTCGGTTGCTCGATCCTTTATCACCTGGCCAAGCTGGGATGGCGCGATGTCGTCTTGCTGGAGCGGGACGAGCTGACCAGCGGATCGACCTGGCATGCGGCGGCGAATATCCACGGGCTGCATGACAACAACAACATTACCCGTATCCAGCATTACACGATGAACCTGTACAAGGAGCTGGAGAAGGAGACCGGGCAGGGCTGCGGCGTGTTCCAGGCGGGCTCGCTCTATCTGGCGCAGACTGAGGCGCGGGAACATCAGCTTCGGCTGCAAGAGGCCAAGGCGCGGTATTACGGGCTGAACTTCTACGAGATCGACAAGGACCGCGCGAATGAACTGCACCCGCTGGCGCAGTTCGACGATATCCGCTGCATCATGTACGAGCCCGATGGCGGCAACGTGGACCCGTCGGGCGTGACCTATGCCTATGCCGCCGGAGCCCGCGCCATGGGCGCCACCATAGAGCGATTCTGTCCGGTGATCGGCACCGAGCCACAGCCCGATGGCAGCTGGATCGTGCGCACCGAAAAGGGCGATATTCACACCCAATGGGTGGTCAATGCGGCGGGCCTGTGGGGGCGCGAGGTGGCGGCGCTGGCGGGGATCACCCTGCCGCTGCAACCGACCGAGCATCAGTATTTCGTGACCGAGGCGATCCCCGAAGTGGCGGCGCTGGGCCGTCGCTTGCCCTCGATCGCGGACCGGGACGGCGAATACTACTTCCGGCAAGAAGGCAACGGGCTGCTGATCGGCGCCTATGAGAAGGACATGAAGTTCTGGGCCGAAAACGGCACGCCGCTGGATTTTGCCCATGACCTGTTCCCCGACGATCTGGACCGGATCATGGAAAACGTCATCCGCGCGACCGAGCGGGTTCCGGTGGCGGCAACGGCGGGGGTCAAACGGGTGATCAACGGGCCGATGATCTGGTCGCCGGATTCGAGCGCCCTGTGGGGACCGGTGCCGGAACTGCGCAACTATTTCGTCTGCGGCGGCATCATTCCGGGCTTTTCGCAATCGGGGGGTCTGGGCCTGTTGGCGGCGCAATGGATGATCGAGGGCGAGCCGCAATACGACATGTTCGCCTGGGATCTGGCGCGGTTCGGCGACTGGGCCGACAAGAAATTCACCAAGGCGCGGGTGCAGGACCAGTATACCCATCGCTTTGCCATCCATTTCCCCAACGAAGAACGCAGCGCCGGGCGCCCGGCGCGGGTGCGTCCGGCATACGAGATGCAAAAGGAGATGGGCGCGGTGTTCGGCATGAACTGTGGCTGGGAGCATCCGCTGTGGTTCGCCGACCGCCCCGGTGTAACCGAGACCATTGGTTTCACCCGGCAGAACTGGTGGGAACCGGTGGGCCACGAGGTGCGCATGCTGCGCGAACAGGTGGGCGTGATCGACATCTCGAACTTTGCCAATTACGAGATCAAGGGGCCGGGTGCGCGCGACTGGCTGGACCGGCTGGTGGCGAACCGGGTGCCCACTGTCGTGGGCAGATCCTGTCTGACACCGCTGATCGGCGTGCGGGGCGGGATCGCGGGCGATTTCACCATCACCATGACCGGCGAGGATGCCTATATGATGGTGGGCTCGGGGATGGCCGAACGCTATCACCAGCGGTTCTTCAACATGGTGGATTTGCCCGAGGGCACCACATGCGAGGTCGCGACCAACCGCATCGCGGGCTATAACGTGGCCGGACCCAAGGCGCGCGACATGTTGCAGCGCCTGACCAACGCCGATCTGTCGAACGAGGCTTTCCCCTTCATGCGCTCGGCCACGATCGAGGTGGCGGGCGTGACCTGTCTGGCGATCCGGGTCAGCTTCACCGGCGATCTGGGCTGGGAGCTGCATTGCGCCGAGGGGGATCAGGTGCGGCTCTACACCGCGCTGATTGCTGCGGCCCGCGAGATCGGCGGCGGGCCGGTGGGCAGCCGGGCGCTCGGGTCCTTGCGCATCGAGAAGGGCTATGGGTCCTGGGGCCGGGAATACAGCCCGGAATACTGGCCGCAGGAAGTGGGACTGGAGCGGCTGATCAAGGCGGACAAGGACTTCCTGAACAAGGCGGCCTGGCTGAAGACCAAGGACAACCCGGTTCGCGAGGTGCTGTCGGTCTTCGAGATCGAGGCCGCGCATGGGGCGGACGCCAGCGGTGGCGAGCCGATCTTTACCCCAGACGGAAGGCCGGTGGGGCGGGTGACCTCGGGCGCCTATGGCTACTCGGTGGGCAAGTCTCTGGCCATCGGCTATGCCAACCCGGCGGTGGCGAAACCGGGCGACGTGCTGGAAGTGTTCCTGTTGGGCAAGCCGCACAAGGCGGTGTTGCTGGCCGAACCGCCATTCGATCCGGCGGGCGCGAGGCTGAGGGGTTAGCCCCTCTCACCGACCTTGGCCGCCGCATCCAGCAACCAGGATCGGAACAGCCGTACCGACGGCGCGGGTGTGCGCGCCTTGAACCGGGCGCAATAGACCCAAGGGTTGGCGATTTCGGTCGCGAAGGGTTCAACCAGCACGCCCCGCTCCAGATAGGGGCGAACCAGAACGCGTGGCAGCACCGCGCAACCGGCCCCCTGTGCAGCCAGTTCCGCAGCCAGGGTCGAGACATCCGTTTTTGACCCGCCTGCCGTGTCAAAGCCCTGTAACCCGAAGTACTGCGCGACAAGGTCCCAATAGGCCGGGCGCCCCATCACTTCGATCCGCCGAGCGTTGACCAACTGTGCAGGGTCCTGCAACGGCACGGAATCGACCGTGAAGCCCGGCGCGCATACCAGCGCCAGCGCCTCGGACCAAAGCTGTACCGCGCCGTCGGGGATATCGTCCACATGATGAATGGTGATCGAGATATCCGAAACCTCGGCCTCGACATCCGCCCAGACGGTGCCATGAACGGTGACCTGAACCTCGGGATACTGCGTCTGAAACGCACCTAACACTCCGGCAAGCCAAAGGCTTGCAAGGCTGGTGGGGCAGGATACCACAACCTCGCGCCGGTGCCGCTGTGACAGCAGCGCCTCGGTGGCGATGTCGATCTCTTGCAGGGCGCGACGCACCGAGGGCAGATAGGCCTCTCCCAACTCGGTCAGCGCAAGCGTCCGGGGCAAACGTACAAAGAGTGGTCGGCCAAGGAATTCCTCAAGCGAGCGGACATGATTGCTGACCGCCGACTGGGTGCAATTCAGCTCTTCCGAGGCGGCGGTAAAACTCAGATATCGCGCGGCGGCCTCGAACGAGCGCAGATAGGTCAGATGCGGCAAGTGTCTCATGGCGCCGATCTAACGCCAGAGAGGGGGCCGCGAGCAAGCGGGACCTGACGCGTCGCGGGTCGCAATCAGACAGCGCACGTCAAAATCTGGGGGCAAGCCGTCGATCTTTTCGCGAGTAGCAGCCTGGGGCGCGGGTTAGCCTTGTCCCGCGTAGGCCCGTAAGGGCGGAGGAGGTCCCATGAACACGCACCTGACCGAGCATCAAGGCAGCCAGTCCAATACACTCGAGCGCATTGCCGCATTCACGCTCGACAGCCGGGCCGAAGATTTTCCCATCCCGGTGCGCGAAGCCGCCGCACTCATGATGCTCGACACACTCGGCGTCATAGCTGCTGCCAGCCCGCTGGACGCAGGCGTGATCGCGCGGGACGCCGCAACCCTGCTTTATGGCACCACCGATCCGGATCACCGGGCCCGGATGATGTTCGACGGACGTCCGGTCAGTCTGGCGGGGGCGGCCTATGCCGCCGCCACCCAGACCGACAACCTCGATGCACATGACGGCTATAACCCGACCAAGGGCCATATCGGTGTCGTGGTGATCCCGACATTGGTGGCATTGGCGCAGCATCTGCCCAACCTCTCGGGCCAAGAAGCGCTGGCCGCCGTGACGATCGGCTACGAAGTGGCGGGACGCGCCGGTATCACGCTGCATGCCACCGTCAGCGATTATCATACCTCGGGCGCCTGGAACTGCTTAGGCGTCGCCGCCATGGCAGCCCGGCTACGCGGGCAAGACCGCGAGACGCTGCGCCAGGCCCTGGGGATCGCCGAATACCACGGCCCGCGCAGTCAGATGATGCGCGAGATCGCAACGCCGACGATGCTGCATGACGGTTCCGGCTGGGGTGCGATGGTCGGACTGTCCGCCGCAATCCTTGCCGAGCGGGGGTTCACTGGCGCGCCGGCCATCACTGTCGAAGCCGACGATGCCGCTCAACATTGGACGGATCTGGGGCAATTCTGGCAGATGCGAGAACAATATGTGAAACCCTACCCCATCTGTCGCTGGGCGCATGCGGCCATCGACGGGGTGCGCAAGCTGATGCTGGACCACGGGCTGTCACACTCCGATATCGCAAGGGTCCATGTGAACAGTTTTCATCAGGCGGCCTGCCTCTATCAGGGGCTCCCTCCGACCACTGCCATTGCGCAATATGCTCTGCCCTTCCCGGTTGCCATCCAGATCGCTTACGGGCGCATCGGCGTTGAACATGTCTCGGGGTCTGGTCTGGCCGACCCACTGGTACGCGATATCATGCAAAGGATCACCGTATCCGAGGACCCGCGCCACAGCAGCCGCTTTCCGGCTGGTCGATGGGCCGATGTCACGATCACAACCTCGGATGGGCGTATTCTGGAATCGGGTGACATCAACGCTCGAGGTGGGCCCGAAATGCCGCTGTCCCGCGCAGAGTTGATCGACAAATTCATGGAATACGCCACGCCCGGCCTTGGCGTCGATCGCGCGGCGGCGGTACGCGATGCCACGCTCGGGCTGATCGAACCAGACAGCCGGTTTGCCGATGTTCTGACACATCTGCTCGCCCCGGTCGGCTGATACCTGCAACCGGAGGCGGATCGTGTCCGGTGGGCCGACAGTAAGGCTCTTGTCGGCCCGCTGCTCCGAACAATCCAGAATAGGTAGGCCCATTGGCGATAATGCTCTTGGCAACGGGCAGCGTCTTTGGGCAACACAGCATCGTTCAACGAAACCGCATCCAGCCCTTCCAGATTTGGCGGAACACCGGGCAACCGATGCCGGGACGATCAACCCTGACATTTACCTATGTCAATCTTCTACCTCACCCTTTCCGGAGTCTCCGACAAGCCGGTTTACGTTTTCAACCCATTGCCCCCTGTCAGAACAGCGATCACGTCGCCCATCGCACTGGTGTCTCTCGATATCCGCCCAGTGGTTTCGCCACGTCACTGCAAGCTGTCCAGCAAGGCCTCGATCTGGTCCCTGATCTGGGCGCTACCTTCGACAAGACTGCGCGCGGCTGCGAGCGGTGTTTCTTCTGCTGGGTCAGGATCGCTGAGCAAGGCCTGACCCAGCAGGTGAATCTCACCAAAACGGGTCTGTTCAGCCCCAGACAAGGGTGCCTCTACCCCCGCAAGCCAGACGTATCGGCTTGCAGTATCGAGATCGCCCGCCCGCACCAGAGCTTCTGCCGCCTGCTCCAAAGCGCCTGACTCGCGCATCGCCTCGGCACGCAAACGCTCGGCTTCGACACCGCTGACGGATTCGAGTTCCAACAACGCGCGATGTGGGCGCCCGGCTCCCAATGTGGCTCGCGCGATGATCTCCGCTCGGGCCTTGCGACTCTTTCTGTCCTGCGGCCGATCGGCAAAACGCAAGGCATCTTCGAAGAAGCCCAGTTCGTTCAGGCGCAGGGCAGCGGCATTTGCGGTTCCCGTTCGCAAAGCAAGAAAAGGGTCGCCGTCCAGCATGGCGACGTGACGCAAGAAGGTGATGTCGTCGGCATGTGTCGTAATCCGTTGCAGGATACGATCCATCGTGTCCTGCCATACCGCTCCCTCACGCTCCTGTCCGGGCGTCAGCAAAACCGCCATCGCCGCATCGAATTGCGCCGAAAGCCCGAGCGCGATCACATATGCGGTCTGCAATTGCGGGCCGATCTCGGAGGTTCGGTATTCCCGCCGAAAGGAGTCCGCCAGCAGCAACTCCTTCTGGGTGACGGACCCTCCCTCGGACCATCGTTTCTCGATCAATGCAATCAGCGCTCGTGGTGCGTGGGTAGAGGCCGAAGCATCCTCGATCACCTCGGTCAGTTTCTGTTCCTCGATCGCCGGATTGTTCTGCAACCCCGCAAGCTTTGCTTCGACAACCGCGACCGAGGGTTTGTCCGCCTCGTCACCTCGCTCGACCGCGCGTATCAGGTGCTGGGCGGCGTCCACGAAACCTGCCTCGGCAAGGTATTCGCCCAGAACAGGCCCCAGATACGCCCTAAGATGCTCAGGAAGACGTCCATAACTGCGTAAAACCGCATTGGTATCGGTGTTTTCTGGCGCACGCCGTTCGCTCAAGACCGACCAGAGCGACGCAGCGGTGTCACATCCTTGAAGGCCGGCGAGCGGGTTCGGTTGCGGGGCGGCCCGTCCATCAATCGCGGCGGCAAGTGCCGCAAGAAGCATATGGTCCGAAGAAGAGGCGGGCAGCAAGCCCAGACCGGCCCTGGCCTCGTCTCCGAATCCGAAATGAATGTAGAGCCGGACAAGCGACAAGGCGACTTGAGCATCGACCTTGTCGAACTCACCAAAGAGCCTCTCTCTCAAGCTGGCATATTGTGTCGCGAAAGGAGTTTCATCCGCCCAATCTTCGGCCACCAGACGACTCTCTGCGATGCACCGCTGAACTGCGGGTTGCATGGTGGCGACTTCTTGCGAGACCCGCAAATCGCGATCCACGACTGTGGTGACACGCAAGTTCGGCAAGCCCAGGCCCGATGCCAAGGTTTCCGCCAACTCGGCCTGTGCTTTCGCGCTCGCTTCGTCCACCCCCTTTACCTCTAGCGGATTAAGCGTCAGCACCTCTTGATCGACGCCGCGCATGATCCGGGAATAGAGCCTGTTTTCAACGGTCCGCCCCCCCAACCCCGATGGAATGAATGACGGCGCTAGCTGTTGCGCGACCGAACTTCGAAGAACACCGCTTGATTTGGGCAACTGAGCGGCGTCTTCCCTTCTATCTTCGATCGGTTGATCCTTAACGAGTTGCTCTTCCTCTTTCGCCGACTGACTTGGCTCGCGGCCCATTCGCAATGGCAGCGCGACCTTCTGTTTACTGACTGGCCGATCCCGAATGTCGACGACAAGCAATGTGCCCGATTGAACAAAAGCCCGTGCTTCGCAATCACATGCAAACGAGAGCTCAAGCGGGGCACCGATTTGCGATTGGCGCAGTTCATTCAGACGTTCGCGTGGCACACGATCGAAAACTGTGTCGAAAGAGAATTTCAACTCAGGCAATTCGATGGTCAATTTCGCCAATCTGTCATCGTTTTCCAGCTTCCATCCGGTCTTTTCTGGAATGCGTAGAACCAACCGCGTGAAATCTCCATGCTCTCCTGAACGCACATCGATCTCGGCTGCATGAACCGGCATGACCGCAACAAGAAACAGCAGAGCCGCCAACACCCTTGCCATCAGGCCACGTCCTGCTTGAGTTCTTTCAATGCCTGTTCCAGATCGGAGAACCCCGGGCGTATATGAGATGGCGTGTTCTGCCGTCCGACCTCGATACACATGGCCGCGTTGTGATTGTGCAGGTTGGCGACAAGTACCTCCTTGATCAGCAGATAAAAGTGATTGTCCTCCTCAACGACCGCCTTGACCTTGGCGGCGAAGGGGCCAACGAGGCCATAGGCGAGAAACACCCCGAGAAACGTCCCGACCAGCGCGCCACCGATCAGCCGCCCCAGGACCTCGGGGGGCTGGTCGATCGAACCCATGGTCTTGATCACACCCAGCACGGCCGCGACGATGCCCAAAGCCGGCAGCCCGTCCGCGACGGTCTGAAGTGCGTGACTGGAATGCATCGCGTGATGAAGGTTGGCCTCCATCCGTTTTTCCAGAACTTCCTCAACCTGATGCGGATCGTCATAGTTCATCGACGCCGATCTCATCGTGTCGCAGATCAGGTCAACGGCCTCGTGGTCGGCCTGGATGCGCGGGTATTTCGAGAACAATGGCGAGTTCGCCGGGTCCTCGACATGCTGTTCGACTTCGACCGGATTCTGCCGCGCGATACGGATAAGCGAAAACAGCAGACAGAGCAGATCACGATAATCTTCGGGCTTCCACTTTGGTCCCTTGAATACCTTTCCGACGTCCTTGAGCGTGTGTTTCACACCGCCCATATCGTTGGAAATGAGAAAGGCGCCCGTCGCCGCGCCACCGATCATCATCATCTCGAAGGGGAGCGATTTGAGAATGATCGTCATTTTGCCGCCGGCAGCAAGATAGCCTCCAAAGACCATCGCAAAGATCACAACGATACCAAGAATGCCGATCATTTCCACGCTCCGCTCTGTCCGGTTGAGGCATGATTCAAGCAGGAGTTTCCTAATTTCCGGTTGTCATTCGGTCGGCACATTTGCATTTCGCCCCGCCAGAACGACGCTGATCGTGTAAGCCACCTTTGGGCTGAGGCCGGCCATGATATCCGCCGCTGCTTCGGGCCGCATACGAGCAAGAAACCCGGCTGCAAATGTGGCATCCATTTCTTCGAACAATGCTGCCGACTCCTTGGGCTTCATCTTTTCATAGACTTCGGTCAGGCGACTTAGATCGCTCTCGGCGGCAACACTTGCCGCAGCCATGGTTTCGCGCAGCGCCTCTTCTGCCTGTGTCAGGTCCGCCAACTTGCGGTCGATCGCAACCTCGGCGATTTCCAGCGCGCGCATCCGTTCCATTGCGGTCGATTCGCGCTGGTTTAAGTCCGCCTCTCGTTGTCGCAGCGTGGCAAGAAGGGCATGTAGATCCGCCTCGGCAGGAGAGTCGTGCGATTGCGTGTCCGCTGCTTCTTGCATCGACTCTGTACCTCCCTCCCGCGCCAGCGCTGGTCCGGCCTCAAGCCCGATCCGGATAAGTGCGGAACCGATCATCAGGACCGAAATCAGCAGCAAGGCGCCACCCCGTGTCGTGGTTCGGGATTTCTTTACCTTCATGACGCCGCCCCGTTGTTGCCCCGGTCATGGCGCATGAACATGACACCGGCAGGCGCTGGTTTCGTCTCCTCGGTGCGGGGCTGCTTGGGTTCGTGCCTGACAACTTCGGGAGGTGCTGCGGCGGGAGGGGGCGCGACATCATGCATCGACGCCATCATCAACTCCAACCGCTGCGCAACCGCTTCGGCACGTCCGGTCAGTTCGCCCAGCGCGGCCCCCGAACTGTCCGAGGCGTCGCGAGCCGCTGCCAGTGTTCTGTTCAGTTCGTCAACCTGAGACGACAGCACCGCAACCGCACCGCCAACGCCCTTTTCCAGATCGTTGAAGCGTTTCAACCGGCGACCAAGCACAAAGCAGTAAAGCCCGGCGCCCAAGGCGCCAGCGACCAGAAGAATATCCGCAATCAGTTCCAAGGCTCTCTCCTAGTTCAGCACGAATTCCATCACGAGGACGTCTTTGACCCGACCTTCGCCCGCGACGATATTGATGCGGCGCTGCATGTGTCCGCGGAGGCGAGTCAGAGCAAGCGGATCATTGAGATCACCGATCTCGATGGCGCGCAGGTATCCATTCAGCACGTCGACAATTCGCGGCCTTATTTTCTCGACATCGGCGAGGTACTGCTCGGGCACCTCGAGTTGGGCATGAAATCTCAAGTGTCGCTGCTCACCTTCTCCCAGCAACGAAACCATGATCGGCTGCAAGTCGACATACGCGACATCCGGCAGGGCATCCGGCGCGGCGACCCCATGATCCACACTCGCCGCGGCATGGTCACCAGCTGGCTTTGTGCCCAGGGGAATCAGGCCGGAGACCGTCGCGAAATAGCCTCCACCTGCCCCGACAAGAGCCAGAACGAGCCCAACGATCAGGCCTTTCTTGCCCGATTTCTTTTCCGGTTCGACCTCCTCGGCGGTTGCGTCCGTCATGCCGTCCTCGTGTTTGGTTCAGCCACCGTAATAGCCCGGCAGGAACTAACCGATTGTTAAGGCCAATCGGAGAAACAGAAGGTACGCCGCGCAGAAGGTCGGCAAGACGGAGGTAGACGTGCAGCAGATAAGAAATGTCTGGGCAAGTTTGGACAAGAAGAGACAGTTCATCGTCATTGGCGCTGTCATCGCGGTGTTTCTGGGGGTGCTGAGCCTGACCAGAATGGCCGGGTCACCGAACATGCAATTGCTCTATGCGGGGTTGGAGAGCGGTTCGGCGGGCGAGGTGGTGCGCTCGCTGGAACAGCAGGGCGTCCCTTACGAGGTGCGAGGCGGGGCAATCTATGTACCGGCTGCGCGGCGTGATGAATTGCGCCTGACGCTGGCGTCCGAGGGGCTGCCTGCAAACGGCGGACGTGGTTACGAACTGCTCGATTCGCTGAGCGGATTCGGCACTACATCCCAGATGTTCGATGCCGCGTACTGGCGGGCCAAAGAGGGAGAACTGGCCCGGACCATCGTCGCCAGCCCTCATGTGGCGCAAGCCCGCGTGCATATCGCCAACAGCTCGTCCAACCCGTTTCAGCGCAGCATCGAACCGACCGCCTCGGTTTCGATCGTTTCCTCGGGCTCCGAGATCTCGCCTGCCCAGGCCAATGCGATTCGCTACCTAGTTGCCTCGGCGGTTTCGGGCATGGCTGCCGAGGGCGTCACAGTGATCGATTCCAATGGAAATGTGATCGGCACGCCCGAGGCCCCGACATCAAGCACCTCCGAAGACCGGGCGCAACTGATGCGCGAACGGATCTTGCGCCTGGTCGAGGCGCGGGTTGGCCGCGGCAACGCGATTGTCGAGGTCAGTCTCGATACGGTGACCGAGACGGAATCGATCCGAGAGCGCCGGTTCGATCCCAATGGTCGTGTCGCGATCAGCACCGATGTCGAGGAAAGGTCTGACGCCTCGAAGAATCAAACCTCTGATGTCACCGTGGCCTCGAACCTGCCAGACGGCGACGGCGCGGTCGGAGACGAATCGAACTCAAGCACAAGCGCGACGCGCGAACGGGTGAACTATGAGGTCTCGGAAACCGAGACCGAAATCCTGCGCACTCCCGGCGCCATCAAACGGCTGAGCGTCGCGGTCCTGGTCAACGGCCTGTCCACAACCGAAGAGGACGGAAGCAGCCAGTTCACCCCGCGCCCCGAAGAAGAGCTGAACGCGCTGCGAGAACTGGTCGAATCGGCGGTTGGGTTCGATCAGGCCCGTGGTGATGTTATCACCTTGAAGTCCATGGAACTGCCGAACCTTGAGCCTCAGGGAACACTGGCCAGCGGTTCGATGTTGAGAGGGCTGGCTCTTGACATGATGTCGCTGATTCAGATGGCGACCCTGGCTTTGGTCACGCTTGTTCTGGGACTTTTCGTCGTACGGCCGATCCTGACCAAGCCCGCTGCTGCCCCGAACCTGCTGGCGGTGGCACCGCCTGCGGGTGGGGGCAACCCGCAGGCCAGCATCCCGGCACTGACCGGCGAGATCGAGGACGGATCGCCCGGCACCGCCCAACTTCCGGGTACCGCTTCGCCGAAACGGGGCGCGGTTCCCGCACTCGCCAATGGCGGCGCAACACCGGTTGATCGTTTGCGTGCCATGATCGGTGACAAGCAGGAAGAAACCGTCGAGATCCTGCGCAGCTGGTTGGAAGAAAACGAGGAGAAAGCCTGATGACCATCGCGCACCTGCTAGAGGATTTCGAGATCAACCTCATGGACCCCAGCCGTGTCCGCCTGATGGACGAGGACACACTGGAAGAGGTCCGTCTCGCCGCTTTCGAACAGGGCTATTCCGCCGGTTGGGACGATGCGGTTTCGGCCCGTTCCGAAGAACAAGGTCAATTGAACGCCACCCTCGCCCGCAACCTGGAAGATCTCTCCTTTACCTATCATGAGGCGCTAAGCCAGATGACCCAATCCCTCGAGCCGATGTTCGAGAGCCTGATCGGCACGGTTCTGCCCGAAACGTTGGAGCGGAGCTATACGCATCACATCGTCGAACAACTCAAATCCATGGCACGCGAGCAGGTTTCGCAGCCGGCCCTGCTGATCGTTCCCGCCGGTGTCAGCTCTGCCCTCAAACCCATCCTTTCCGAAGAATTCTCCTTCCCCGTCCAACTGGTCGAGGAATCATCGCTTCCGGCTGGTCAAGCCTGTCTGCGCATCGGCACCGCCGAGCGGGACATCGATTGTTCGGCCCTGCTGAACTCCATCGGCGAAGCGATGGACTCCTTCCTGCACCAGGCCAAAGAGGTATCGTGACATGAGCGACCCGCAAAGACCGATCGAGGCAAAGAACCCCTTCAACTCGGTACCGATCGAAATCACCGTTTCGGTTGGGCGCGCAAGACCGCTGATCCGCGACCTGGTCGGACTTGGAGAAAATGCCGTGTTGACCCTCGACAAACGCGTCGAGGACCCGGTCGATCTCTATGTCGGGGACCGGCTGGTCGCGCGGGGTCAACTCGAAGAACTGACCGGGGAACAAGCGGGGCAGTTGGCAGTCCGACTGACCGAAATCTCAGATTTGGCAAGCGACCTGGGATGAGGCGTACAGCTCCTGGCCTTGCATTCTGTATCCTGCTGGCGGGTCTGTTGCTCTCTCAGCCGGCAGCGGCGCAGGATATCTCCCTTTCTCTGGGTGAGGGCGGGTCGGTCTCCGCCCGTACTATCCAGCTGATCCTTCTGATCACCGTGCTCAGCCTGGCACCCGGGCTGGCCATCATGATCACCTGTTTCCCGTTTCTGGTCACGGTCCTTGCGATCCTCCGTCAGGGGATCGGATTGCAGCAATCTCCCCCCAACATGCTTATCGTCAGCCTCGCACTGTTCCTGACCTATTTCGTGATGGAGCCGGTCTTTACCGAGGCATGGGCTTCGGGGATCGCGCCGATGATGGCCGAAGAACTCGCGTTGGAGCCGGCCTTGGAACAGGCAATCGCCCCTTTCAAGGCATTCATGGCAGCAAGGCTCGACGCAGACACGTTCTTTGCAATGGCCGATCTGCGCCCCGACGGCGCGGAAATGACCGCGACTCCCGAAGCTCCACTCTCGGTCCTGATCCCCTCGTTCATGCTGTCGGAAATCGCGCGCGCATTTCAGATCGGCTTCCTGGTATTTCTGCCGTTTCTGATCATCGACCTGGTCGTCGCCGCCGTTCTGATGTCGATGGGCATGATGATGGTGCCGCCCGCAACTGTTTCGCTCCCTTTCAAGCTGGCCTTCTTTGTTCTGGCGGATGGCTGGTCACTTATCGCCAGCGCCCTGGTTCGCAGCTACATGCCGTAAGCACGAGACAAAAGCTGCCAGCCCAGGATACCCGCCCTCAGGCGGGTATCCTTTTTCCCTCGCGCCTCGCGTTTCGCGCCCTGGTTGCACGTGACACCGCTGCAATAACCAAAAAGCCGACCCATATCACAAGGGTCGGCCGCCTCGATCCCGAACAGTGTTCAGCGCACAACGAATTCCGCGTGCAATGCGCCCGCCGCCTTGATGGTTTTCAGAATGTCGATCATGTCGCGCGGCGAAACGCCCAGCGCGTTGAGGCCCGCGACCACATCGGAGAGCGAGGCGCTTTCGGGCACCTCGGCCAGTTTGATACCGGGTTCCTGCTCGATCTCAGCCGTGGTTCTGGGGACGACCACGGTGTCACCTTCGGCAAACGGGTTGGGTTGAACAGCAATCGGCGCTTCCTCGACCCGCAAGGTCAGGCTGCCTTGCGAGACCGCCACGCGCGAAATACGTACATCCGCTCCCATCACGATGGTGCCCGAGCGCTGGTCAACCACCACCCGTGCCTTTCGCTCGGGCTCGACGAGAATATTCTCGATCCGGCCGATCGCATGCGCGGGCGACCTCGCCTGCGTGGCCAGAATGTCCAGTTCGACGGTGCCTGAATCGCGCATGATCGCAACCCGTCCGTTGAACGCGGAATTGACCGCCGCCTCGATCCGGCCGGCGGTGGTGAAATCCGGCTCACGCAGAGCCAGACGCAGCTGGGTCAGCGACCCGAGATCAAAGTCGATCTCGCGCTCGACCCGAGCGCCCGCCGGGATCACCCCGGAGGTCGGTACGCCCTGCACGACCGAGGCCGCCTGGCCTTCGGCGGATGCGCCTCCGGCCAGCACCGTGCCCTGAGCAACGGCATAGATTTGCCCGTCAGCCGCATTCAGCGGCGTCATGATCAGGGTTCCTCCGAGCAGGCTTTTCGAATCGCCAATCGCCGATACCGTGATATCAATCTGACTGCCGACCCTTGCGAAGGGTGGCAGCGAAGCCGTGACGAAGACCGCTGCGACATTCTTTGGCCGAAACTCCTCGCCAGTCACATTGACACCCAGACGTTCGAGAATGTTCGACATGATCTCTTCTGTAAACGGGGCGTTGCGCAACCCGTCGCCCGTTCCGTTCAGCCCCACCACCAAACCATATCCGACCAGATCGTTACCCCTGACCCCATCGAATTCCACAAGATCCTTCAGACGGACCGCCCCCGCCTGAACCAGGCTGGGGAGAAGAAGGAAACAGACAAGCAAGCGGATCAGGGTCATCTCAGAAAATTCACCAATGAAAGGCGCGAGTTGCGCACGGTGGTTGTGTAGAGGCTCTCAAGCTGGAATTGCACAGCCTCCAGTCGAATTGCGGTTTCATAGGGATCGGCACCCACAAGCTCACCACGAGCAAGCTCAAGGCCACTCTTGGCAGCGCCGTTTCGGATCGCGGCCTTTTCGATCCTGCCCTCAGCATCACCGGTTTCTGCCTGGAGCGTGACGATACCATCACGCGCGCCCAGAAGGTCAACGCCGACCTGCTTGAACAGTGCGGTCTTGGTTTCAGCGGACAAACCGAGTGTTGGATCCTCGGCCAATGCAGCAACCGATGCCAGCCGCAACGCATCGCGAAAGGCCGGATCGTCGGCGCGCCGGGTCAGCGCGACCTGCGTATCCTCGGACACCTGGATTGGTGCAAGAGATTGATCCGCCCCCTCGTAGACCGTTGCGACGAAACCTGCGGGATCGTCGAACCAGTCTTGCGCCGCCTGCAAGATGTCGGCTGGCGTGGACAAACCGGACAGAGCCGTTCGCAATTCCGACAGAAGCGTGTCAGCAGAGGCCAGCGGCGCCTGATCGGTCGCAATCCCGGCAAACAAGCTGCGCCCGCCGACAGAGGTATTCAGGACCGAGATCATCGTGCCCAGCGCCCCATGCGCCTTGACACCCGCCTGGGCATGGCTGACCGCCTGGTTGGAAATCGAGACCGCCAACAGCGCCTCGGACAGGTCGCTGGCAGTTTCTTCCACGGTGCCAAGGCTTGTCTGGCTGGCAGATGCCATCAGCTTGGCCTCGGCATTTGCTGTCGAAAGGGCCGAGAGGCGCCGCAAGGATCGATCCATATCTGCGAGATGCGAATAGTCCCCTCGAAGCCGGCCGGAGATGTCGGAGACCTCGCCAGTGCTCAGCTCGCGGGTCAGCGTGTTTACTTCGTTTCGGATACGGGTTCCATAGCTTCGCAGCATCAAGTTTTGTGCCAAGTCTCCCAGTGAATTCATAGCCATAGCTTACAACCTCAACAAAGTATCCATCATGTCGCCGACCGTTTCGATGACGCGCGCGTTTGCGGCAAAGGCCTGTTCAAGCTGCATCAGCATCTGCAATTCGGCATCGGTATCGACGCCCTGCTCCAGTTCCAGCCTCTGCATTTCGGTCTGGCTGGCCGACGCAAAGGCCAACCGTTCGGCTGCAAGGCTTTGACTTTGCTCCACCCGGGACAGCAATGCCGCGCCCACCCCCGACGCGCTCATCGCGCCGGTTCCAAACCGGGTATCCGGCAGCGTACGCCCAATCGTCAGTACCTCGTGAAACGCATTGATCTGTGTTGCGTTTCCAGGAGCCCCCGGAACAAGCGCACCCAACCCGTCGCGCAATCGCCAACTTTGGCCGCCCTGCTTCGGGTCGACAGTTGCATTCAACTCCAACCTGCCCGCCAGACCGATTTGCGACGTAGCGGAGAACCGGGCGCCATTATCGGTGAACAGACCGGGGTCGGTTGGTGCGATGGTCGGGTCGAGTGTTGGCGCCTCAAACCGTTCCACCAGATCGCGCGCAACCATGTCGAGGTCTTTTTGTGCTTCGACCGCAAGCGAGTCTCGAATCTCGAAGGCCGCAGCCAGCGTCCCGCCCCGGATTGCAGTACCAGAGCCGCTGATGCGCAACGGTGTCCCGTTCAGCTCCAGCCCGGACAACAACCCGTTATCCACAGTCATATGCGGCATGGTCTGGGTGGTTGCGGTAAAACTGAGTTGTGCGGCCGGACCGTCCAGCAGGATCGCGCCCCCATCGGTAAACAGGGCCACACTGCCATGGTCGCGGGCAACCACGTTGATCGGCACGATCGTGTTTGCTTCATCAATCAACGTCTGCCGTTGATCGAGAAGGGAGGCGGTGTCCCCCCCAGACAGTTTGACTGACTGGATGCGCCCATTCAGGGTTTCGATGTTCTGAAGCACCGTGTTGAGCCGGTCGACCTGCTGGCCGATGCTGCGATCCGCATCATTGCGCGCGCTGCGCAGCCCATCGGATGCTGCGTTCAATGCCTGTGCCAGATCAGAGGCCGCGGTGGCAGCCGCATCCAGCCGGGTCTGGGCCCCAGGATTGCCGGCTGCCGCGATCAGGCTGCTTTCAAACTCGGCGATCAGATTTGGCACCGAACGCGGATCGTCGACCCCGCCCACCAACTGCGACAGGCGGTTGTGAAAGGCAGACAGTGTATCGGAATAACCCTGAGCCGCATCGGCGCCGCGCCGGTTGGCAATCAGAACCGGGTCCGCTTGTCGGGTCACCCCCACAATCCGGACCCCGGCCCCGCCAATGGTGTTTCCGGTCACTTCCAGAGAGCGCCGGGCATACCCGGGTGTCAGTGCATTTGCGATATTGTCCGTCGCGACCCCCGTTGCGCGGCTTGCGGCGGTCAGCCCACTGAGAGCCGAATTGAGGGCGGCCGAGATGGTCATTACAGGTCTCCTTGATCAGGGTGCAGGCCAAAAGCGGATTACCGTTTGATGTTGGTGGTCTCCTGCAACATCTCGTCGACCGTCTGGATCACCTTCGCACTCGACGAATAGGCCCGTTGGGTCTGGATCATCGCGGTCAGTTCCGTCGCCACATCGGTGGTCGATTCCTCGCGGGCAAAGGACACCAGGTCGCCCGTCGGACCGTCGCCGGCATCCCACAGGAAATAGGTGCCGCTTTCGCGCGAGGGCTCGTAGGTCTGGCTGTCCAGCGCTACAAGGCCGTTCGGGTTGGGCATGTCCACCAGAGGGATCTGGAAGACACGGCGGCTCACCCCGTTGTCGAAGAACGCATAGACATAACCGTTCTCATCCACCTCGACCCGGCTCATCGTGCCAACGGCCGTTCCGTCCTTGGTGATCGAGACCGGGGCGAATGTATCGGACAGTTGCGTGATGCCATCCGTTGCGCCCAGCTGCCCGATGTTGATCTCCATCGGGCCGCCAGCCACGTTCACCACCACCGATCCGGAGGCTGGGTCATATGCGCCACCCGCCGTTGCCGTCACCGAAGCCAGCGTGCCGCCATCGGTCCGCGCGCTCGAGAATGTCAGGGTGTATTCGCCGACGATCGCACCACCCGACGCGGTATCCCTGAGGATCATCGTCCACTCGTTGCTGACACCGGTCGCCGGTACCGTCGGTACAAGCTCGATCTGCACGTTCTCGGATTTGCCGAGGTTGTCGAAATACTCCACCGACAACGGCTGTGTATCACCGGCGGAGCCTGCTTCGGTCGCGGTGGCCGGCAGGTTCATCCGCAGCACCATCTCGGTCGTGGGGGCACCGGAAAGCTGATTGACGCTCAACTGCACTGGCTCCAGACCGTCCGACGTATCGCGCGGCAGGTTCGGAATCGAACCATCGGGATTGGCCCGCCATCCCATAAGGACCAGACCCGCCTCGGATTTCAGATAACCTTCGTCATCGGTACGGAACGACCCGGTGGTTGCCAGCAGCATATCCTGCTGAGGCAAGGCCAGTTGCGAGCTGCGCATGACCGGCAGCATGCCACGCCCGCGTACCGCAAGGTCTGTCGAATTCGAGGTGGAAACCAGCGAACCACGTTGATCTATCAGGCGCTGTGTGGTCGTGCGCACCCCACCCGCAGTATATTTGCCACGTCCACCGGCATTCACCATGGCGTGGAAATCCGTTTCAACCCGCTTGTATCCGTAGGTGGAAGAATTCGCGATATTGTCCGAGATCGACGCCAGACGGTTGGCATTTGCGGACAACGCCGCAACCCCGGCGTTGAGCGAAGATGAAATGGTCATGGATACGCCTTTCTGCTGCATCACGTAAAACTGATGCAACAGGTAACGCCCGACCGCTTAACAGCGCGCTAACAACTAAAATTCCTCTTATCTCGACACTCTCAACTGCGCAGAAAGACGACCTCGATGCGATCATTACGCGCGGCCATCGGGTTCTTGTCTGTCAGCTTGCGGTCTGCATACCCGGTAACACGTTGAATGCGTTCCTCTTTCATCCCCAAGCCTTCAAACAGGACCCGTGTCCGTTCGGCCCGCGCGGTGGACAGTTCCCATGCGGGGTTTCGCGCCAGAACCACCGGATGCGCCCGGATATGCCCACCCAAGGCAATACCGTTGGAAACCAGCTCCGACGCGCGCACCACTACCTTGGCAAGGTCCTTCATCAACTGGGTGGGTCGGTCCGTCCCGGTTTCGAACAGCGGCGATTCGTCAGTTGAGATCAGTTCGACGATCAGCCCCTCATCGGTGACGCGGGTCACGATATGCTTGCGCAGCTGTTCGGACACCAGGCTCTCGCCCCCCCGCCCCTGCAAGGCGGCCTCTAGCGTCTTGAACTCTTCCAGCGGCTGGCCTTCGCCGCCCTGCCGGTCAACCCCGGTCGACCCGCGCGACCGGTTGGCATCGGCCCGCCTGCGATTGACGCCGCCGGTTCCCGTCGTAACCATTGCGTTTTCCGAGAACATGCTGTCACCGCCAAAGGATCCGTCGCCGCCTCCCGACACCGGGTTGATCGGTATCGAATCCGAGAAATAGTCGGCCAGACCCTTGCGTTGTTTTTCCGTCGTTGCGTTCAGCAGCCACATCAACATGAAAAAAGCCATCATGGCGGTTACGAAGTCGGCATAGGCCACCTTCCACGCGCCACCGTGGTGACCGTCGCCACCACCCGATTTCTTTTTCTTGATGATGATCGGCGCCGCATTGGAATGCGCACCCATCTCCACCACCTTCCTTATCACCCGAAATCAGGGATATCAGGCGAGGCGTTAACAGAGGCATAACATATAAGATTGTCGGGTTATCACGCCCATGGCGATCACTGTTGTTGAACCGCGCTACGCCATTCCTCCAGGAACCGCTGCCGCTTGAGCCGATCCAGAAACACCAGCAATCCCGGCCCCAACGCAATGGGACGCAGAGACGCCCCAACCGGGCGAGTGGTCTCGGGCGGGTCCAGAAAAGGATAGTCAGGCGCAGGCGGGTCGGACCAGGCCGCCGCGATCAGGTGGTCGACAAATGCACCGGCAAGATCGGGCTCGGACGCCTCGCCAAGGATGACCGCAGTGCGCATCATCATGTTTGTGTATTCCTCGGGCTCGACCACAAGAATACGCTCGGCCAGATCGGTGCGTGCCCGCGCGTAGCTGCCCAACACGTTATAGGCCAGGTCGATACGGCCCTCGGCCACCGCCTCGATCATTTCACCAGAACAGCAATACAGCCTGACCTGCAAGCCGCCCAGAACCTCCATCAACCGCCAGTAACTCTCGGCTGTTCGTGCATCCTGGGTCGCGAACAGATATCCCAGACCGCTGACCGTCACGTCATAGGTGCCAACCCGGCCCTGAAACCGGTCCGGGTCGCGTCTGAGCAGGTCAATCAGATCCTGCCGGGTGCGCGGCGGCTCTTCACCGGCGAAGGCCGCGCGAGACAGAACAACCGAGGCCGTTTCCTGTGAAAAGGCAAAGACATGGTCCCGCCAGTTGCCCCAATCCGGGACAAGCGGCGTCCAGGCCGAACGATGGGGTCGGGTAAACCCATCATTGGCCAGCTTTATCTGCAAATCCATCGCCGAGGACAGGACAAGATCGAACCGCGCATTCTCTGTGACAATGGCCTGCATCACCTGAGCGCTGCTGGCTGCGGTATAGTCGACCGCGACCCCTGGACGGCTCCGCAGAAAACTATCGATCAGCGGGCGCAGGATATCGATATCCGTCGTTGACAGGATGCGCAGAACGCGCGCCTCGGCAGGACCGAAACGCGCGTGTTCCTCTACCTCGAAAGCGCAGACGACAGCCGCCCAAAGGGTCAAGCAGAGGGAAAGTGCAGACAGACGCATGCGCCGGTTCCATCCTTTGTGTTGGCGATCTCGAGCCGCCCGCCATGCGCCTCGGCCACCTCGCGGGCGATGGTCAGGCCCAAACCAGACCCGACCGTGCCCTCGGCATTGCGGCCTCTAACGAAACGTTCGGTCAGGCTGCCCATCTCATCCTCGGGAAACCCGCCCGCCGCATCCCGGATGCACAGGGTATGAGCCGCCGCATCACCCCGAACCGATACCGTGATACGGGTTTCCTCGGGCGCATATTTGATCGCATTGTCAAGCAGGTTGCGTACCGCGTTCTGCACAAGGATCGGGTCACCCGCCATGGCATGCGCGCCCGTCATCTCGAGTTCCAGATCGATATCCTTCAGGTCGGCGACCGGCCGCAACCGATTCACCAGTTCGGCAGTCAGCTCGGCCAGATCGAAGGGTTTGCGTTCAAGACTGTCAGTGCGAAAGCTCACCATAGCATGATCCAGCAGTTGCCCCGCCGCACGCGAGCTTTCGTCGATGGCACGGATCATCTCGCGCAGTGCAGTCCGGTTTTCCGGTCGCTCGATCCGGTGCAGGGTATTCTCTGCCTGGGTCCGCACTGTTGCCAGCGGAGTCCGCACCCGGTGCGCCGCTTCGGCAATGAAATCCTCGGATCTCGATAGAGACAGGCCCAACCGGTCGATAAAGCTGTTGAGGGATCGGACCAGTGGCGCCATTTCAGCCGGAACCGGGCGCGTGACCGGGCGCAGATCGGTTGGCCCCCGACGCGACACCATACCCGCCAGTTGCCGAAGCGGCCGGATCGAGGATTGCGCCGTCCAGACAGCCAAGAGAACGGCCACGGCAAAGAAGCCCGCCCCCAGCAACAATGCGGTCCGGGTCAGGGCCGCCAGCCGTTCGGTCTGTCCAGTCCGGGTCTGCGCCACAGAGATGATAAGGGGCGTGGAAACCCCGTTGCGCGACAACCAGCGTACCGTCGTTGCCATCCGCACGGTTTCGCCTTTGTAGACCAGCGTGTCGAACCTTGCTCCGGTTTCTCGTGACCCGGGTTCGGGTACGGGCAGATCGTCGTAACCGGTCAGTGTTTCGGCCCCCAGCATGACCCGATAGAACACCCTGTCATCGCTGACATTGCTCAGCATCGACAGCGCAGCATAAGGAAGGTCCACGGTCACCTCTCCCGCCCGGACCGAGATTGCGTCCATGATCGAGGTGGCCGAGGCCAGCAGGATGCGGTCGTGAGTCTCTTCAGCCAGGTCTCGGGTAAAGGTCTGTACGATCAGAAACAGCAGCGTCGCCAGCACCGCCGCGCTGCCGACCAGCTGTATCGTAAGCCGCCGGCGGATCGAACCGCTGATGCGCAAACTGTCACTCATTGCGTCCGCATCCGGTACCCCAACCCGCGCACCGTCTGAATCTCGACCCCCGAACCGCTGATCTTCTTGCGCAGCCGGGCCACATAGACCTCGATCGCATTCTCCGACACTTCCTCGTCGTAAGAAAACAGCCGGTCCACCAGTCTTGCCTTGGAAAAGATCTGATCCGGCGCGGCCAGAAAGATCTCCAACAGCCGCAGTTCCTTGTTCCGCAGGGGCACATCGACACCAGCGACTTCCAGAACTCCCGAGAGTGGATCAAAGATCAGCGCCCCGATTCGTTTCTGGTTCGATGGGCGCCCCCCGCGCCGCCGCAAAACCGCCCGACAGCGTGCCTCCAGCTCGGCAAAGTCGAAAGGTTTGGTCAGATAATCATCGGCGCCGAGGTCCAGAACACCGACCCGGTCGGACACCTCGGATCGCGCGGTCAGAACGATAACCGGGGTCTCGCTGAGATGATCGCGCTGCGTCTTGAGAAAGGTGCGACCGTCCCCATCGGGCAACATAATATCCAGCAAAATCAAATCGTAATCTGCCGTTACCACAAACTCTTCGGCAACCGAGATGTTCTCTGCATGATCTACCACATGCCCGTCCAGGCGCAGCCGATCCAGGATAGCCGCAGCCAGGCTCAGATTGTCTTCGACCAGTAGGAACCGCATGGGGTACCTCTCCTCTTCAACCGAATGCGACAGGTTGGTGTCAGCTTTGCATGGCTTTCCTTTCACATGGGCAAGCGAAACCCGCTTTGTCAAACGGGAGGACACAATGACGAAACTGAACCTGACCCGCCGGGTCATGATGGCCGCCGCATCGGCGGCATTTGCCTTTTCGACGCCGGCCATGGCCGAACCGGTGGTCGACAGCATCCATTTCCTCGTCCCCGGCGGCGCCGGTGGCGGTTGGGACGGCACCGCACGCGGCACCGGCGAGGCACTGACCGCAGCGGGCCTCGTAGGCACCGCCAGTTATGAAAACATGTCCGGCGGCGGCGGCGGCAAGGCGATTGGCTACCTGATCGAAAACGCCGCCTCGAACCACGGCACGCTGATGGTCAATTCAACCCCGATCATCATCCGCTCGCTGACCGGAGTCTTCCCGCAGAACTTCCGTGACCTGACCCTGGTCGCCGGAACCATCGGCGACTATGCCGCCATCGTGGTGAGCAAGGGCAGCCCGGTAAATTCGATGAACGACCTTCTCGCCGCTTTTGACGCCGACCCGGGTGGCACCGCCATCGGTGGCGGTTCGGTGCCCGGTGGCATGGACCATCTGGTCGCCGCAATGGTCATGGAGGCTGCCGGCAAGGACGCACTGGCAGTGAAATACATCCCCTATGACGCGGGCGGCAAGGCGATGGCGGCGCTCCTCTCGGGAGAGATCGCCGCGCTCAGCACCGGCTTCTCCGAAGCGGTGGATCTGGCGAATGCGGGCGAGGTCAAGATCATCGGCGTCACCTCGGATGATCGGGTCGCCGCCTATCCCGACGCCCCGACGATGAAGGAACAGGGGATCGACACGAGTTTTGTGAACTGGCGTGGATTCTTCGGCGCCCCCGGTCTGCCCGAGGACCGGCTTGCCGCCTATCAGGACGCGATTGCCAAGATGTATGATACTCCCGAATGGGAAGCCGTGCGCGCCCGCAACGGTTGGGTCAACATCCATAACAGCGGTGACGATTTCCGTGCCTTCCTGGAAAAACAGGAACAGCAGATCGGGGATCTGATGCGCAAGCTGGGTTTTCTCTAATCCAAAGGTGCGGCTGCGCCGCGCTCGTCTGTGATGTGCGAGGGTTCCACCCTCGCGCTCCCGGGATATTTGAAGCAAGAGGAAGGGGAGAGCGGCCGGCCCTCCCCTCCACCGAAGAAGCATAACCTTCCCCTTGCACGGTCATCGGCTTCCCAGCCTGTACCGTGATCCAAACCTGGGGAAACAAGGTTAACATCGTCTTTCCTCTTGCAGAAAATATCCCGGGGGAGGCGCCCGGAACGGGCGGCGGGGGCAGCGCCCCCCCTGACAGCCTCAACCCAACACGCCCCGGAGGATCTTATGGCACTCGACCGCTGGATCGCGCTGGTCATTCTGATGATCTGCCTCGCCTATGGCTATGCCGCTTTTTTCACCATGGACGCGGGCCTTGCCCCGTTCATGAAACGCAACCCGATCTGGCCAAGCACCTTTCCCAAGATCCTGTCAGTTCTTGCTGTTCTGACTGCGCTGACTGTTCTCCTGGGTATCGAAAAGGGCGCGGCTGAGCCAAAACCGATGGAGATCAATTATCGTCGGTTGACCGAGTACAAACTTGGCCAAGCGCTCATGCTGCTTGCGCTCATGGTGGCCTATGCGTTGCTGTTGCGGCCCTTTGGGTTTCTGCTTTCAACCCTCGCCTTTCTGACAATCGGCTCGCTGATCCTTGGCGAACGCAAGCTTCACATCCTGCTGCCGGTGGCTGCGATTGCCGCAGGGCTGGTCTGGTATTTGGTGCAGGAGGTTCTGGGAATCTTCCTAAGCCCCTGGCCCGCATTCATGGCGAACGGAGGCTGAGATGCTCGAAGGTCTGATGATCGGGTTGGGGACAGCCTTTTCGCTCACAAATATTCTCATGGTCATCGGCGGCTGTCTGATCGGAACATTCATCGGCATGCTGCCTGGGCTTGGACCGATGTCGATCATCGCCATCATGATCCCGGTCGCAATCACCATTGGCGATCCGTCAGCGGCCCTGATCCTGCTGGCCGGCGTCTACTATGGCGCGATCTTCGGCGGGTCCACATCGTCGATCCTGATCAACGCGCCCGGCGTTGCCTCGACCGTTGCGACCAGTTTCGACGGCTATCCCCTGGCGCGGCAGGGTAAGGCTGGCAAGGCGCTGACCGTGGCCGCCATTTCCAGCTTCTGTGGTGGCACCATCGGGGCGATCCTGTTGATGGTGTTCGCACCCGCGCTGGCCTCGGTCGCGCTGCTCTTTCATTCGGCCGAGTATTTCGCACTGATGGTGGTGGGCCTGTCGGCCATCGCCGCCTTTGCCGGATCAGGACAGGTCGGCAAGGCGCTGTTGATGACGCTTCTCGGTCTGATCATGGCCACCGTGGGCGAGGGCGCGCTTTTCAATATGCCGCGCTTCACCATGGGAGTGATGGATCTGCAATCGGGGTTTGGGTTCATCACGCTGGCTATGGCGATGTTCGCCCTGCCCGAGGCGCTTTATCTCGTGCTCGATCCCTCGCGGTCCAGCCAGGGAGGTGATGGCAACGCGATCAAGGACCTGCGCATCACAAGAGCCGAGGCAAAATCCATCGCGCCAGTGATCGGGCGGCAATCGGTGCAGGGTTTCCTGATTGGTGTTCTGCCCGGCGCAGGCGCGACAATCGCCAGTTTCCTCGGTTACGCGGTCGAACGCAACATTGCCCCCAAGGCCGAGCAGGCGGAGTTCGGCAAGGGCTCGCTCAAGGGATTGGCCGCACCCGAAAGCGCCAATAACGCCGCCTGCACCGGATCCTTCGTTCCGCTTCTCACCCTGGGCATTCCAGGGTCGGGGACCACCGCGATTCTCCTCGGCGCATTGATCGCGCTGAACGTCACGCCCGGACCACGCCTTATGGTGGACGATCCACAGATCTTCTGGGCAGTCATCATTTCAATGTATCTGGGCAACCTGATCCTGTTGGTCCTGAACCTGCCGCTGATCCCCTATATCGCAAAGATCCTTACGGTGCCGCGAACCTTTCTGATACCGTTCATCCTGTTCTTTACCCTGATGGGGGCATATATCGGTCAGAACAACGCCACCGAACTCTTGATCCTTGTGGGGCTCGGCGTCTGCGCCACGGTGCTGCGATTTGCGGACTATCCGCTGGCGCCGCTGCTCATCGGTTTCATTCTCGGTTCAATGCTGGAAAACAACTTTGCCCGTGCGATGCAGCTCTATGACGGGCTGGGATTCATTCTGGATCGGCCGATGACTATGGGGCTTCTGGCACTGGCGGTGATTCTGGTACTGCTGCCCAGCTATCGCGCTCGCCGCGCGCGGCTGCGGGCCGAGGGCGTGGCTGACGCCGACTGACACCTGTCCGGCCCACGTCTAGTGGCGGGGGCCGGATTTGGCGCGGCGCAAGACCAGTTGCAGGCGCGAGAAACTGTGCTCGACCCCCTGAGCATCGGGTCGGGCCAGAAAAGCATCCAGCTCGGGCCAGACCCGCACCGCCTGATCCAGTAACGGGTCAGCTCCTTCTGTATACAACCCTGCCTTGATCATCACTTCGGATTGCTCGTAGGCGCCAATCAGGCGCCGCGCCTCGCCGATCAGTGCGTTCTGCTCGGGCGTGGCCGCGTCCGGCAAGCTGCGCGAGACCGAACGGCTGATGTCGATGGCGGGAAAACGACCACGTTCGGCGATCTCTCGGTTCAAAACGATATGGCCGTCCAGAACACCGCGCAGGATATCGGCGACCGGCTCGTCCATGTCCGACCCTGCGACCAGGACACTGAAAACACCCGTGATATCGCCCTGTTTCTCGGTCCCCGGACCGGCGCGTTCGCACAGGCCGGTGATCAACGGCGTGACCGACGGCGGATACCCCCTGAGCGCCGGAGCCTCGCCCATGGCGGCGGAAATCTCGCGATGCGCCTCGGCGAAACGGGTGATCGAGTCCGCCAGGTAGAGAACATTCAACCCCTCGTCGCGCAAGCTCTCGGCCACGGTCATTGCGGCCCAGGCGCAGCGGCGGCGAACCAATGCGGACTGATCCGAAGTGGCCGCGACGATGACCGAGCGCGCCAGCCCCTCGGGGCCCAGCGCCTTGGCCACGAACTCGTTGACCTCGCGCCCCCGTTCCCCGATCAGCGCGACCACAACCGCATCCGCCTGCATCGACTTGGCCAGCGTGGCAAGCAGGCTGGATTTGCCAACCCCCGACCCGGCAAAAAGACCGACCCGCTGGCCCCGGACAATGGGCAACAATGTGTTCAGTGCACAAAGCCCGGTTGCCATGCGCTGACCCAGGGGTTTGCGCTGCACGGCAGGTGGCGGTGGGCGCATCAGATCGCGCGCCTTGGCCCCGCGCATCAAGGGGCGCCCGTCCAGCGGCCGACCGAACGGGTCGACCACCCGTCCCAGCCAGTGACGTCCGGGCGCGAATCCCGGCATCGGATGCAACACCACGCGGTTGCCCAGTGACACGCCCTCGGGCGCACTGTCGGGCAGCATGTTGATCGTAATGCCTTCGACTTGCAACACCTCGCCGCCCAAGGGTGGGCCGAAATTGCGTTTTAGTTCAACTCGATCACCGATCTGCGCCTGATTGGCGAGTCCCTGGATCTGAATCACGCCCCCTGCCACGCCGGTCACGCGCCCGACATGTCGAACCAGGCTGAGACTGTCGAACTCGGCTTTCAGGGCGAGGGGGTCCGGGGCCGTCATCGGGATATCTCCAACAATTTCCTGAAAACGGTTTCTAAACGAATCGGGGTTAAGCCTTGATTGAAATTGATCGAGGGAGAAGCCCCGATGTTCTCGGACTTGAACGTCTTTAAGATGGCGTATGCCATGGCAACGCATGCAGGCACACGGCAGGCCGTGATCGCCCAGAACATGGCCAATGCCGATACGCCCGGATACCGCGAACGCGATATCGCCCCCTTTGCCGAAACCTTTGCTCGCGAAACCGTCGGGACCGCCATGCAGGCCAGCCGGGCGGGCCATCTGAATGGTACCGCGGCTTCCGCCGCCAGCTTGGCACCGTTCGAAACCAATGCAGCGGGCGACCCGAACCGCAACAATGTCAGCGTCGAGGAGCAGATGCTCAAGGCGGTCGAGGTCAAGCGTCAGCATGACCGCGCGCTCGCGATCTACAAATCCTCGATGAACATACTGCGCGTCGGCCTGGGTCGTGGGTGAGGGAGGCTGAGATGAGCGAATTTTCCAAATCCCTCTCGGTGACCGCCAGCGCGCTGCGCGCTCAGGCCACCCGCCTGCGCCATGTGTCCGAAAACATCTCGAACGCGGACACGCCGGGCTATCGCCGCAAGACGGTCCCGTTCGAGGTAGAGCGCGGCCGTGACGACGGGGTCGAGCGCGTCACCACCGGCCGGGTCAAACTCGACCGGCAGCAATTGCCCGACATCTTTGACCCCTCGCACCCGCTGGCCGACGAGACCGGCCACTACAAGGGGTCGAATGTCGACCTGATGATCGAGATCGCCGACGCCCGCGAGGCACAGCGCAGCTACGAGGCGAATCTCAAGCTTTTCGACCAGGCGCGGCAGATGTCCGCAAGCCTGATGGAACTTCTCCGCAAATAAAGGACAGCCAGAATGGATATCCGCAGCCTCTCCGCAGCCCAGGCCTATGCCTCGGCCCGCCCCGCCACCCAGGCGGACCCCAAGGACGACAGCGCCGCCCAGGGCCTGCGCGGCACATTCCAGGACTTTGCCGCCACCTTGCAACACAGCGAGGACCTCGCCCAATCGGCGATGATCGGCAAGGCCGACCCACATGCGCTGGTACAGGCATTGGCGCAGTCGGAACTGGCGGTCGAAACCGCCGTCACCGTCCGCAACAAGGTGGTCGAGGCCTATCAGGAAATCCTCCGGATGCCGGTCTGAGCCATGATGAGCGAAGGCCTGTTCTATGACACGGTCCGACAGGGGCTGTGGATCGCGGTGGTTACCTCGGTCCCGATCCTGTCGGTGGCGTTGATCGCCGGTCTGGCGGTGGGTCTGTTCCAGGCCCTGACCTCGATCCAGGAGATGACGCTGACCTTTGTGCCGAAACTGGCCGCCATCGTGATCGTGTTCTGGATCTCGATGGGTTTCATGACCCAGACGCTCGTCAACTATTTCACCACAACCCTCATTCCGCTGATTTCGGGAGGTGTCTGATGGAAACGCCCAGCTATGCCATCCTGTCGCGACAATCCGGGCTTTTGAACGAAACCCGCGTCGTGGCCAACAATATCGCCAATGCCGCCACCTCGGGCTATCGCCAGCAAGGGCTGGTGTTTTCCGAATTCGTGCGCGGTGGGCTTGGAACCTCGTCGCTGTCCATGGCGCGCGGTCAGGTGCGCAACACCTCGCAGGAACAAGGGGTGCTGACCCAGACCGGCGGTGATTTCGATCTGGCCATCGACGGCGAGGGGTTCTTCATGCTCGAAACCCCGGGCGGCGAACGGCTGACCCGCGCTGGCAGCTTTACCCCGAACGCTCAGGGCGATCTGGTCAATGTCGATGGCTATCGGCTGATGGATGCCAATGGCGCACCCGTCTTTGTGCCCCCGGATATCGACGGTGTCCGTATCGGCCCCGATGGCACGATCAGCGGCGGCGGGCGCTTGCTGGGTCAGATCGGCCTGTTCAAGCCAGTCGACCCGCATGGGCTGATCCGAGAGGGCGGCGTGTTCTTTCGCGCCGATGACGGCACCGAACCGATCGAGGGCGCCAGCATCATGCAGGGCTTTCTCGAAGGGTCGAACGTCAACGCGATCGACCAGGTCGCCCGGCTGGTCGAGGTCCAGCGCGCCTATGAGTTGGGCCAGAGCTTCCTCCAGTCCGAAGACGAACGCATCCGCAACGCCGTGAACAGCCTGCTGCGCTGATCCCAAACCAAGGAGCCCCAGAATGCGCGCCCTGAAAATCGCCGCCACCGGCATGTCCGCCCAGCAGATGCGGGTCGAGACGATCTCGAACAACCTCGCCAACATGAACACCACCGGCTACAACGCCCGCCGTGCCGAGTTTGCCGACCTGCATTACCAGCAGATCGCGCGTGCCGGAACGGTGAACGCCGCCGACGGCACCGTATTGCCGACCGGCGTGCAGCTTGGCCTGGGGGTCCGCCCGGCAGCAGTGACGGTTCATCTGGAACAGGGCGCGTTGTCGGCCACCGGCAACGATCTGGACCTGGCCATCGAGGGACGCGGCTATTTCGAGGTGACGCTGCCCTCGGGCCAGTCGGCCTTTACCCGCGACGGGTCGCTGAAACGCTCTGCCGAGGGGCTGATCGTCACCTCGGACGGGTTGTCGGTGGCCCCCGAGATCACCATTCCCAGCGATGCGCGGTCGATCTCGATCAACGCCTCGGGCGAGGTCTATGCCTATTTCGACGATGCCGCCGAGGGCCAGCTGCTGGGCCAGGTCACGCTGGCCGGTTTCACCAATGCCAAGGGATTGGAAGCTATCGGCAGCAACCTGTTCAAGGAAACCGAGGCCTCGGGCGCGCCGATCACCGGCAACCCGGGCGAGGACGGGCTGGGCACCCTGCGCCAGGGCTATCTCGAGGACAGTTCGGTCGACGCGGTGCGCGAGGTGACCGAACTGATCGAGGCCCAGCGCGGATATGAGATGAACGCCAAGGTCATCTCGGCGGTGGACCAGATGATGAGCGCCACCACGCAGGTGCGCTGATGCGGAAACTTGGCCCGATCCTCGCCCTTGTCCTGGCCCAGGCGGCAACCGCCGAGGTGCTGGTGCCCACCCGCACCATCCGCGCCAAGGAGATCATCGGCGCCGAGGATCTGATGCTGAAATCCGCCGAGGTCCCGGGCAGCTTCACTGACCCCGACGAGGTGGTCGGGCAAGAGGCACGCGTCGCGCTCTATCCCGGGCGGCCGATCCGGTACGACGATGTTGGCCCTCCCGCCATCGTCGACCGCAATGATCTGGTGACGCTCTTTTTCGACAATGGCCCGCTGGTCATCACTACCGAAGGTCGCGCGCTGGGTCGCGGTGCGGCTGGAGATGTCATCCGGGTGATGAACCTGACGTCCCGCACCACCGTTTCCGGCCAGATTCGGCCCAATGGCTCCATCGAGGTGAAATGATGCAGAAATGTCCTTCCCCCAAAACCCTGATTGCCGCGCTGGTGGTGCTGTCGGCCTGTGGCCGCGCCGATCACCTGGGCAAGGCGCCCAGCTTTACCCCGAACACCGAGTCGCCCGAGCATGTGGCCATGCTCTGGCCCGGCCTGCCACTCCACACACAGCCGCAACGCTCGGTCGATCGTGCGTCGCTGTGGAGCGGCGGCCAGAACTCGCTGCTGGGCGATCAGCGGGCGATGAAGAAGGGCGACATTCTGACCGTGGTCATCCAAATCGACGAAAAGGCCGAGATCTCGAATGACACCAACCGGTCGCGTTCGGGTTCGGAAAGCCTGGGCGTGCCGCATCTTCTGGGCCTGCCGCAGCGGATCGATGAAAAACTGCCCGATGGCGCGTCGATGAGCAACGCGGTCGCAGTCGATTCCTCCAGCGCTTCGGGCGGCAAGGGATCGGTGAAACGCAAGGAAAAGCTGACCCTGCGGGTGGCCGCAACCGTGGTCGACGTCCTGCCCAACGGCGTCTTGTCGATCACCGGTTCGCAGGAGCTGCGAGTGAATTTCGAACTGCGCGAGCTTCTGGTTTCTGGCTATGTGCGGCCCGAGGATATCTCGCGCCAGAATGAGATCACCTATGACAAGATCGCCTCGGCGCGAGTGTCTTATGGTGGTCGCGGCCAGATCACCGATGTGCAGCAACCGCGCTATGGCCAGCAGGTGCTGGACATGGTCCTGCCGTTCTGAGGTCGGCCATGTTGGGAAAACTGCTTCCGGTCCTTTTCCTTGTTTTAGGCCTTGGCGCCGGGGTCGGCGCCGGGATGTTCCTTGGCCCCAAACCACCGCAGGACGCCGCGCAGGCAAGCGACCAGGCCAGTAACCACGACAAAGAAAACCCATCCAAGGTCAAATCCGACGATCACGCCAAGCCAAAGCCATCCGACGATCACGGGGCCGAGGATTCGGGCAATGAATACGTCAAGATGAACAAGCCCTTTGTCGTGCCACTCGTGCACAAGGACCAGATCAGCGGCCTTGCCACGGTGTCGCTCAGCCTCGAGGTGCAGCCCGGCTTCAGCGAGAATTTCTTCGCCAAGGAACCCAAGCTGCGCGACGGTTTTCTTCAGGTCCTGTTCGATCACGCCAATATCGGTGGATTCGATGGTGCCTTTACCCGCCCCGGAAACCTCGACCCGCTGCGCGTTGCCCTGCTCGAATCGGCTCGGAAGGCCTTTGGCGATACGATCGTCAGCGTTCTGATCGTCGATATCGCCCGTCAGGACTCGTACTGAGCGGAGCCTGAGTCTCAGCCCCATTCGTCCAACCGAGGATCAGGACCCTGTCGCCAGGCGGGGCATCACCGCATCAGCATCGTCCAGCGCGATCTAGCGCAGCGCGGCGTCACGACAAAGCGCGTCGAGCTGTGCCTTGCGGCGGGCTTTCGCTAGGGAAGACGTCTCGTCCCTTGCGATCTGCGCGATTGCCTGCTTGCGGCCAAAAGCGCGTTTCAACGCGTCCATCATCAACAACCGCTTGGCCCTTGCGCGCGCAAGATCGGAGTTGAGTTGGCGGCGGGTCCGGCTCTCCCACCCCTGCCACAGGATGTCAGCACCAACCGAGCGATAGCCATGATCACCCGCTCCCTCGGCGCGTATGCGGGCGACCTGCTCGTCGAGCCTGGCAATCTGCGACGCGATACGCGCCTCTTCCTCCAGAACGGCTCGAATCCGCTCGTATTCGCGCAGATAGAGCGCCTCTCCCACGCGTGTCATCTGGTCCAGCACCGACTGTCTCACCATGCCCTCCCCTTGGCCCGTTTGCGCATCGCCTCGGCAAAGCGGATCGCGGCTGCGACCGGGCGATAATGCTCTTCTGAAATCTCCTGCCCGATCTCGACACCGGCATGCAGCGCCCGCGCGGTGGGCGGATCGGAATGGATCGGCACCCCGGCCTCGGCCGCGCTGCGGCGGATTGCGGCGGCAACCTCGTCGACCCCCTTGGCCACGCAGATCGGCGCCGCGCCGGGCAGACGCGACCATTTCAACGCAACCGCGTAATGGGTCGGGTTGACGATCACCACATCGGCGCCCGGCACATCGGCCAGCATCTGGTTCATCGCGATTTCCTGTCCCTTCTGGCGCCGCTTCTGCTTCATATGCGGATCGCCCTCGGCATCCTTGGTCTCGTCCATCAACTCCTTGCGGGACATCATGTTCTTGCGGATATGCTCGGCATGCTGCCACAGATAGTCGATGGCCCCGATCACCAGCGCCACCGTCGCCACCAGGAACATGAACCGCATCAACAGCCGCGCCATCAGCAACACCGACTGACTCGCCTCCATCCCCGCGGACGAGACGATGTCGGACAGGTTCAGCTTGATGAAGAAGCCCAGACAGACCGAATAGAGCAGCAATTTGACAAAGCTCTTGGCGAATTCGAACAGACCGCCGCGCCCGAACTTGTTCTTGGCGTTCTGCAGGATCGAAATGCGCGAGAACTTGGGGACCAGCTTGCTGGGGGCGATGACAAAGGCCCGCTGGGCAACCACCGACAGGATCACTGCCGCCGCCGGGACCAGGAACCAGGGCAGGATCGCCGCCCCCACCGTTCCCATCAGCCCGCCGACCGACCCACCAGCACGCCCCTCGAAGACAAGGCGCGACAGGCCATCCGCCTGGCCGATCAACACCGTCAGCGCGGTGCCCAATTTGGTTACGCTCGCCGCACCCAGCGCTGACAGTGCCAGCAACAATCCGGCATAGGCCGCCACCACCGACAAGTCGGCGGATTTGGCAACCTCTCCCTTTTCCCGCGCTTTCTGGAGCTTTTGCGGGGTCGGATCGAATGACTTGTCGCTGTCGTCGTCCTGTCCGCTCATGGGCGTGCCCCAACCGGATCCTGGAAAAAGCTCCACAACGCGTCGAGCCAGACCGACAGCAAAAGCGGTGTGCCAACCAAAAGCAACGCCATGCCGCCAAAGGTAATCACCGGCGCACCCACAAAGGCCACCATCAGCTGTGGCATCGCCCGGTTGATGGCCCCGAGCGTCAGGTTATAGATCAGAGAGGCGATGACAAACGGCGCCGCCAGCCCGAAGGCCAGCGCGAACATGCGGCCGACCTGGGCGACACCCCATTGGCTGAGGTCTCCGGGATGGGGCAGCTTGCCGATCGGAAAGATCGAGTAGGAGTGGATCAGAAATTCGGCCACCCGCACATGCAGGCCCGACATCACCGCCAGCGCCAACCCACCCATCATCAGCAGATGGCCCATGGCGGGCGTCGGCTCGGCCACTGCATTGCCCAGCAGTTGGGACAGCGATGTGGCCTGCGCCGCGATCATGCCCGCCACCTGCAGGGCCATGGCAAACAGCCGGATGCCCAGCCCCATGACCAGCCCAGCCAATACCTCGGTTCCGGCAAGGGCGGTGAATTGCAGGACATTTGTGACCTCGGGGGCAGCCGGCGCAGCCGGGGCCACGATCACGGCAAAGGCGGTAGCGACCCCCAGACGCACCCGCATCGGGATCGATTGCTCGCCAAAGGCGGGCAGGACCGAGACCAGGGCGGAAACCCGGAGGAACACGGCAAAGAGCTGCCACAGCTCGCCCGAGATCAGCGCCAGCAACTCGGGCGGCAACGCGATCATACGGGCACCTGTCCCACCAGCGCCGGGCGCGCCTCCATCCCGATTTCCTCGAAAGAGAGGACCGGGTTCGAAATGCCGCGCGCCCGCAGGATGGTGCGCAGAAAGCGGCGGCGGCGGGTCGAAGTCACCAGCGCCGCGAATATCCCCTGCCCCGCCGTCTGCGACAGGCGTTTGGCAACGCCATCGGCCAGCTTGTTGAAGAGATCCGGTGGCAGCGCAATATCAAGCCCGCCGCCGGCACAATCGACCTGATAGGTGGCAAAGGCATCCTCCCATTCCGGCGCCAGCTGAACCAGCGGGATCGATCCATCGGCGCGTTTCATCTCGGCCACCAGTTGAAAGCCCAGCCGCTGGCGGACATGTTCACAGATCGCTTCGGGCTGGGTGGTGGCCAGACGCGCCTCGGCCACCGCTTCGAGGATCAGGGGCATGTTTCGGATTGACACGCGTTCCTCGAGCAGCAGGCGCAGCACCGCGTGCAGCGTGTCGATGGGCACCTTGTCAGGGATCAGCTCGTCCAAGAGTTTCTGATTGGCCTCGGACCGGACAGGATCGGACAGGCGGGTCATCTCGGACAACAGGCGGCGCAGCGATTTCAGCGTCAGCAGGCGGGCAAAGTTCTGTTTGATCACTTCCAGCAGATGGGTGGCCAATATCTCGGGAGGGCTGACGATGGTCGCACCCGACAAGGCCGCCGCCTCCTGGTCCTTGGGCAGGATCCAGCGGGCGGGCGCGCCATAGACCGGCTCGGTCACGTCCTCGCCCGCGGGCAGCGCATCGGGATGGTCGGTCATCAACGCCAGCACCAGATCGGGATGCAGCACGCCGCGCACCTGCTCGACACCCTGCACCTTGATCACATAGGTGCCCTGAGGCAGTTCGGCCTGATCGGTGAGGCGGATATCTGGCAGGATCAGCCCATAGATCGAAGCCACGTGAGTTCGCATATTGGCGATGCGCGCGTCCAGCCCGGTGCCCGGATCCAACGCCATACCCACCAGATCGGGGGCGAATTCCAGGTGCACATCGTCAAGATCGAGGATATCGCCGATCCCCTGTCGCGCGACGGGTGTCTGTTCCTCGCTGATCCGGGCGGCGCTCTCGGCCTCTTGTTTCTGTTTCAGGCGCATCCGCCAGGCAGCATATCCCAGAACCGCCCCGCCCGAGATGAAGGGCAGGAACGGCAGGCCGGGCACCAGCGCGAACAGAACCATCAACAGGGCCACCGTGGCCAGCGCCGCCGGATGCTTGCCCAGTTGCGCGAACAGCGCATTGTCGGTGGCGCCCTGGGTACCGCCCCGCGCCAACAGCAGCGCCGAGGCGATCGAGATGATCACGGCCGGGATCTGCGATACCAGACCGTCGCCTACGGTGAGGATGGCATAGGTCTCGAACGCGGCGCTCATCGGCATGCCATGTACGATGACGCCCATGATCAGACCCATGATCAGGTTCAGCAGGGTGATCAGCAGCCCGGCGATGGCATCGCCCTTGACGAATTTCGACGCACCGTCGAGCGAGCCGAAAAAGGTGGTTTCCTGCTGCTCCAGCTCACGTCTCGCCTTCGCCTCCTGATGGTCGATGGCGCCTGCGGACATGTCGCTGTCGATGGCCAGCTGCTTGCCCGGCATGCCGTCGAGTGCAAAGCGCGCGCCAACCTCGGCCATGCGGGCGGCGCCCTTGGTGATCACCATGAAGTTGACGATCAGGAGAACGCCAAAGACCACCAGCCCCAGAAACACGCTGCCGCCCATCACGAACTGGGCAAACCCCTCGATCACGTCGCCGGCGGCGTTCGGGCCGGTATGACCCTGGCCGATGATCAGCTTGGTCGAGGACACATTCAGAGACAGCCGCAGCATCAGCGAGGCGAGCAGGATGGTCGGAAAGGCCGAGAAATCGAGCGGCCGCTCGATAAACAGGGTCAGGGTAAAGATCAGGATCGCCAGCGCGAACGAGGCAGCGAGGCCGATATCCAGAACCCAGGCTGGCATCGGCAGAATCATCATCACGATGATCGCCATCAGGGCAAGCGCCAGCAGAACCGTGGGGCTGAACAGCGTTTCGGTGGAAAGCTTGGGCACGGCGCGATCCTAGTTGAACGAGATGAAGGGGCGGTCGCCCGATCCGGTTGCAAACAGTGATCCCAGCCGGGCCGGGCCAGATGACGCATCCTGCCGGGCGAGCAAGGGTTGAGGCCCGCGAGAGCCAGACCCTTGCCTTGGTTCAGGCAGCGGCCCCTCGCCCAGCGCCGCGCGGGTCCGGTCGAACCGCGAGGCATAGGCATCGGCCAGGGATTGCGTGCGCGAGTGATAAGCCCCCGCCGCCGCCGACCAGGACCCCAGTTCGCCGAACAGGTCGTTCAGGAACCGGGCGGCATAATCGGCATTTTGCTCGGGGTCGAACATCTCCTCGATCGAAGAAAAGCCCTGGCTGTGCCAGCGGTAGTTGATCTGGAAACAGCCGACGTCAAAGCTGCGGGCGCCGGATTTGAACCGCTCGAACACGAATTTGCGGGCGGCATATTCGGTTGGAAACCAATGCCCCGCCCCCTCCATATTGACTGTCCAAGGCCAGGGCGCCAACTGGCCGTCACTGCGGCGACCGGTCTCGACCCGCGTAATCGCACGCAGAACGTCGAGCGGGACACCGTGGCGGCTGGCCGCACGGCGCGCGGCCTCGTCACAAAGGGACGACACGCCGGGATCGAGCTTTGCCTGTGCCGGTGCTGGCGCAAGCAGCGCGGTGAGCCACACGACCGCGGCCAAGCGGTAAATCAGGTTCAAGGGCATTCTGCCTGTCCGGGGATTCTTCCAATTCCCCAGAGGCTATCGCCCGCCAAGTTTACATCTGGTTAGCAGCCGCCCGCCATTTGGCCGCGTGCCGCGACAGGAACCGGTCCACATCCGCCTGATCCGGAGTGACGCCGGTAAACACCTCGACATAATCGGGCATGTTGGCGATGCGGATATCGGGATGTTCCTCGATCTGCATCGAGATATAGCCGACCTGCGTATACATCACGGTCAGCGACCGTACCCGGGCCTGATTCTCGGGATAGCCAAAGCGCTGGAACATGCCCGCCACCGCGTCCTGACGGGCCTGATCGGCCCGGTCCAGTCGCAGTTGCAACGCGGGATCGTTGCGCGCCCAGTTGCGAATCGCCAGATCCAGACGCGCGTCGAACAGCCCGTCATCCAGCCAGCAGTCGAAAAGGTTGAACATCGCCTCGACAATGCTTTCGGCAAATGCATTGACGCGGGCCACCAGATTACCAGTGTTCTTCTCTTCCCAGCGCTGGATCATCGCCTCGAGAAGGGCCTCGCGATCCTTGAAATACCAATAGAAGCCGGTGCGTGACACACCCAGCTTTTGCGCCAGGGGCATGATCTTCACCGCCTCGACGCCGTTTTCAGTCAACAATTCATAGGCCGCGTCCAACCAGGCGCTTTCGGATCCGGTGTGTTTGGGTGCCAGTGACATGACCGATGAGGTAGCAGGATTGACACCTATGCACAAGTTTCTTGACACATGTGTCGAGTCGCGTTCAAGAATATCCATCCAACCCGATTTCGGCAGGTAGTTTACATGAGCGAACAGACATCCCCACGGACCCGTCGGTCCCGCCGCGCCTCTGGCAAGGCAGGCCGGTCCGCTGAACCCGGCCAGAACCTGCACCTGCGCGTGCCGTTCATCTCCCGACGCATTCCCGCGTATGATCTTTTGAGTGACGAGGCGCTCGAACGGATCGAGGCAACCGCCGACCGTATCCTGGCCGAGATCGGGATAGAACTGCGCGACGACGCCGAGGCGATGCGGCTCTACAACCAGGCCGGGGCCCAGGTCACCGAGCTGCGGGCCGATGCCTGGAATGTCAGGTTCGAGCCGGGGATGCTGCGCGAGATCCTGAAAACCGCGCCTGCACGCTTCACCCAGCATGCACGCAACCCGGCCAACACGGTCGAAATCGGCGGCGACGCGATGGTGTTCGCACCTGCCTATGGCTCGCCCTTCGTTATGGATATGGACAATGGCCGCCGCTACGGCACCATCCAGGATTTCCAGAACCTGATCAAGTTGGGCCAGTCCTCGCCCTGGCTGCACCATTCCGGCGGCACCATCTGCGAACCCACCGATATCGCCGTGAACAAACGGCACCTGGACATGGTCTATTCGCACATGCGCTATTCCGATCGCGCCTTTCTGGGCTCGATCACCGCACCGGAACGGGCCGCCGACAGTATCGAGATGTGCCGCATTCTGTTCGGCGCGGAGTTTGTCGACCAGAACTGCGTGATCATGGGCAACTTCAACACCACCTCGCCACTGGTGCTGGACGGTGTCACCACCGGAGGTATCCGCACCTATGCCGAGGCCGGACAGGGGTCGATCCACCTGCCGTTCCTGCTGGGGGGTGCGGTATCGCCGCTGACCATGGCCGGAGCCGTCGCGCAATGCCTCGCCGAATCGATGGCATCCAGCGCGCTCACTCAGCTGGTGCGCCCCGGTGCACCCGCGATCCTGGCGGGCTTCCTGTCGTCGATGAGCCTGCGCTCGGGCAGCCCAACCTTTGGCACGCCCGAACCGGCGCTGGGCTCGCTGGTAATGGGACAGCTGGCACGCCGCCTGAACATGCCGCTGCGCTGCGCCGGCAACTTCTCGACCTCCAAGGCGCCCGACGGGCAGGCCATGCAACAGGCGATGATGTCGATGATGTCGGCGGTTCAGGGCGGCGCCAACTACATCCTGCATTCCGCGGGATTCGTCGACGGTCTGCTCAGCATGTCCTATGAGAAATTCGTGATGGACACCGACATGTGCGGCGCGCTGCATTCCTACCTTGCCGGGATCGAGGTTAACGAGGATACGCTGGGCTTTGAGGCACTGGCGCAGAACGGGCCGGGCGAACACCTGTTCGGCACCGACCACACCCTGCGCCACTATGAAACCGCCTATTGGGACAGTGGCCTGAACGACGACCAGACCCACGAAACATGGTCGGAACAGGGCAGCGCCGACTATGCCCAGCGCGCCAATCAGCGGTGGAAGGATATCCTGAACACCTACGAGGCGCCGCCGATGGACGACGCCACCGACGAGGCGCTGCGCGATTTCATTGACCGCAAGAAAGCATCCATGCCCGACGCCTGGTATTGAGGACATATCATGAGCCGTGATCCGCTGCTGCAACCCTTTCAGCTGAAACACCTGACCCTGAAGAACCGGATCATGACCACCGCGCATGAACCGGCCTATCCCGAAGACGGCATGCCGAAACAGCGCTATGCGGCCTATCACGCCGAACGCGCGCGCGCGGGCGTGGCGCTGGCGATGACCGCCGGATCAGCGGCGGTATCGCGCGACAGCCCGCCGGTCTTCAACAACATCCTGGCCTACAAGGACGAGGTGGTGCCGTGGATCCGGCAACTGACCGATGCCTGCCACGACCATGGCTGCGCGGTGATGATCCAGCTGACCCATCTGGGCCGCCGCACCGGCTGGAACAAGGGCGAGTGGTTGCCCTCGGTCAGCTCGTCCCGGCACCGGGAACCGGCGCACCGCGCCTTTCCGAAACTGGCCGAGGACTGGGATATCGCCCGCATCATCTCGGATTTCGCCGACGCCGCCGAACGGATGAAAGAGGGGGGCATGGACGGGATCGAGTTGCAGGTTTATGGCCACCTGCTGGATCAGTTCTGGTCGCCGCTGACCAACGATCTGGACGGGCCTTATGGCGGGCAATCCCTTGAGAGCCGGATGAAGATGCCGCTGGACGTGCTCCGCGCGGTGCGGGCACGGGTCGGCGACGAGTTCATAGTCGGCCTACGCTATACCGCCGACGAGGCGGCAGAGGGCGGCATCGGCCCCGAAGAGGGGATCGAAATCTCGAAACGGCTGGCAGATACCGGCATGGTCGATTTCCTGAACGTGATCCGCGGCCGCATCCACACCGATCCGGCGATGACCGACGTGATCCCGGTGCAGGGCATGAAAAGCGCCCCCCATCTGGATTTCGCGGGCGAGGTGAAGAAGGCGACCGGCATGCCGACCTTCCATGCCGCGCGTATCCCCGATGTGGCGACCGCGCGCCACGCGGTCACCTCGGGGCTGCTGGACATGGTGGGCATGACCCGTGCGCATATGGCCGACCCCCATATCGTGCAGAAGATCGTCGAGGGGCGCGAGGACGACATTCGACCCTGTGTCGGGGCCACCTATTGCCTCGACCGGATCTATCAGGCGGGCGAGGCGCTGTGCATCCACAACCCGGCCACCGGTCGCGAATTGACCATGCCGCATACGATCGCCCGCGCTGAAACGCCCAAACGCGTGGTTGTCGTTGGCGCCGGGCCAGCAGGGCTCGAGGCCGCCCGTGTCGCCGCCGAACGTGGCCACCATGTCACCGTGTTCGAGGCCCAGCCCGATCCCGGCGGCCAGGTCCGCCTGACCGCGCAGAACCCGCGCCGGCGCGAGATGATCGGGATCATCGACTGGCGCATGGCCCAATGCGCCGCCCGCGATGTCGAGTTCCGATTCAACACCTGGGCCGAGGCGGCGGATGTAACCGCGCTGAACCCCGATGTGGTGATCATCGCCACCGGCGGTCTGCCCAATACCGAACTGTTTGAGACCGGACGCGAGAATAATCTGGTGGTCAGTGCCTGGGACCTGATCTCGGGCGATGTGAAACCGGCGCAGAATGTTCTGATCTATGACGAGAGCGGTGACCACCCGGCGCTGATGGCGGCCGAGGTCGCTGCCAATGCCGGTGCAAAGGTCGAGGTGATGACCCCAGACCGCATGTTCGCGCCCGACATCATGGGCATGAACCTGGTGCCGTATATGCGTGCACTTCAGGACAAGGATACCACCTTTACGGTGACCCGCCGCCTGTTGGACGTAACCCGCGACGGCAACCAGCTGCGCGCCAAGATCGGCACTGATTACAGTAGCTTCACCAGCGACAAGACCTATGATCAGGTGGTGGTCAACTATGGCACCATGCCGATGGCCGATCTCTATTTCGATCTCAAGCCTCTGTCCCGCAATGGGGGCGAGATCGACTATGACGCGCTGATCGCAGGCACCCCGCAGAGGGTCGAAACCAACAACGACGGCGCATTCCAGCTGTTCCGCATCGGCGACGCGGTCAGCGCCCGCAACACTCATGCGGCAATCTATGATGCGCTGAGGTTGGTGAAGGATATCTGACATGCGGATCGGGGTGCTCGGAACCGGAACCATCGCAACCGCCGTCGTGCACGGTATCGCGGGCGACGGACATGCGATCACCGTATCCGAACGCAGCGCGGCCAATGCGCAGGCCTTGGCCGCGGCCTATCCTGACGTCTCTGTCGCGGCCAATCAGGCAGTCTTGGACCAGAGCGATATCATCATCCTGGGCCTGATGGCCGAACAGGCGGTCGAGATCCTCGGCGCGCTCACTTTCCGCGACGGGCAACAAGTTATCACACTGATGGCCGGCGCCACGCTGGAGGAGGTGGACAGCATGGTCGCCCCCGCCCGCGCGGTGGCGATAATGATGCCCTTTCCGAGTATCGCACAGGGCGGTTCGGCCATCATGATGCAGGGTGACACCGATCTGATCGCTGCGCTCTTTGGTGCCCGTAACCGGATCTTCGCAGTCAGGGATGCGGCCGAGATGTCAGCCTATCTCTGCGCCCAGGCTGTGCTGTCACCGGTGACCCGGATGGTGCATGACGCGGCGGGCTGGCTGGGCGAACGCGTTTCGGACCCTGAACAGGGCGAGGCATTTCTGCGCGCGCTGGTTTCCTCGAGTCTGGCCGATACAGATTGCGCCAGCCTGATCGCCGCACTCAACACGCCGGGCGGCTATAACCAGCGGCTACGGCTGCATATGGAGGATACCGGCATGGGCGAAAGCCTGCGCGCGGGCCTCGACCACCTGGAGACCGGTGCATGAATTTCAAACATGTCTTTACCCCGGTTCAGCTGCGCCACAAACAGCTGAAGAACCGGATCGTGTTCGGTGCTCATACCACCAACATGGCCCGTGACGGTCTGCCGGGTGACCAGCACCTGGCCTATTACGAGGAACGCGCCATGGGCGGCGCCGCGATGATCGTGGTCGAGCCCATGCCGGTCCATGCCGCCGCCGTTCTGACACGCGGCAACTTCCGCCATTCCAGCGATGACGTGATCCCGTATTTCGCCCTCGTCACCCAGGCCTGCAAGGCACATGGCACGGTGATGATCCAGCAGCTCTATCATGTCGGCGCGCATGGCGACTGGGACAATTCCTGGCACGCCAACTGGTCACCCTCGGGCGGGCCCAGCTATCACGACAACGATGGCAGCCACGCCATGACCGAGGATGAGATCGAGGAAACCATTCAGGGCTTTGTCGATGCCGCGATCAGGTGCCAGAAATCCGGGTTTGACGGGGTCGAGGTCTGGGCCGCCTATCACTGCCTGCTTGACCAGTTCTGGACCCCGTTTTCCAACCAGCGCAGCGACCAATGGGGCGGCTCGCTTGAAAACCGCACCCGTCTTTCGCGCGAAATCATGGCGCGCATCCGCGCCGCCTGCGGCCCTGATTTCATCATCGGCCTGTCGGTGAACGACGATTCGGACAAGCCCGTGTGCCTCAGCCATGACGAGATGGTCGAGATCGTGGCGCTGCACGACGCCCAAGGGCTGATGGACTATGTCACCGTCGGCGCGGGCAGCTATTTCGACTTCTACAAGCTTTTGCCCAGTTTCCAGTATGCCGAAAACCTCGGCGCCGATCTGGCCGAGCGGCTGAAACAGGCGAACCTGACCGCGCTGGTCACCGCCGAGGCCAATATCCGCACTCCCGACAACGCCAATACGGTGCTGGGAGCAGGGCGGGCCGATCTGGTGTCGATCGTGCGCGGCCAGATCGCTGACCCGCATCTGGTGGCCAAGGCCGAACGCGGCGCACCCGAGGACATTCGCGGTTGCCTCAGCTGCAACCAGCAATGCTGGGGCCGGCGCGGGCGCGATTACTATATCTCCTGCCTGGTGAACCCCTCGGCCGGGCATGAATACCTCTGGGGCGGCGACCGGTTCACACCTGCGCAGACCCCTAAAACCGTGCTGGTGGTAGGCGGCGGCCCTGCCGGGCTGGAATGCGCCCGGGTCGCTGCCGAGCGCGGCCACCGGGTGATCCTGGCCGAGGCGGGCCCCGAATTGGGCGGGCAATTCCGGCTCGCCGGGCTGCAACCACGCCGGGCCCAGATCACCGACCTGATCGGCTGGTACGAACGCCAGCTGCGCCAGCTTCAGGTCGAGATCCGCTATAACACCTATCTGGATGCCGAGGATGTCGCCGCCATCGGTGCCGACCACGTGATACTGGCCACCGGCTCTACCCCGCCCGAAACGGGGTTCCAGAAGGCGCTGCCGCATGTGGCCCGCCTACCGGGGATCGAAGGCGGGCAGGTCTGGTCGATCCAGGACGTGATGACCCGAGCCGCCCGGTTGGGGAACCATGTCGTTCTGGTGGACGAGGGCGGCAACTGGCGCGGCATCGGCACCGCCTGGCATCTGGCGGAAAAGGGCCACAAGGTCACGCTTGTCACCCCCGACGCCATGGTCGGGCGGGAACTGGCGCGCTCGGCCACTGATTTCCCGGCCCGTGCCACGCTGGCAGGACTTGGGGTGCGGTTCGTCACCGAAAGCGCGCTGACAAGGTGGAGCGACGCAGGCGCAGAGGTGATGTCGCTTCTCACCGGCCAGTCCGAAATCATCGCTGCCGACAGTCTGGTACTGGCTACCGCCAACACGCCTGAAACAGCTCTGGCACAAGAGTTGCGGGAGATGGGGATCGAGGCCACCAGCATCGGCGATGCCGCCGCGCCGCGACTGGCCGCCGCCGCCATCCACGAGGGGCGCAAGACCGGACTGACGCTTTAGCGCCTCGTGGTCTCAGCCCGCGTGGCCTCCAGTTCCATTTTTAACCGCTCCAGCATGATGCCCCGGCGCAGCGGCCATTCGGCAGCGCTGATGGTTTCGATCTCTTGCAGCAACATATGCAGATCGGCCCGCCCCAGGATCGCGGCAGAGCCAGCCTGTTCATGCACGCGCGCCTTCAGTGCATCAGACAGCTCCCCATGGCTCAGATCATCGGATATGCCACACAGCGCGTCGACCATTTCCAATAGATAACCGCGATAGCGCACTTCTCCGAACCGGCTGATGAAATCTTGTGCGACCGAAGGATCGGCGACCTGTGCCGTCGCCGATACGGGGAGCGCGCTGCCCAGTGCTTTTTCCAGCTGAGCCATCGAGATCGGCTTGGCAAGAAACCGGTCAAATCCCGTGGCAACGAAACGCTCCATGTCCTCTTCCCGCGCATGGGCGGTAATCGCGATCGCGGGCGCGCTCGACGAAGGACCCTGTTGCGCCCGGATTTCATGCAGGGTTTCCAGGCCATCCTTGCCCGGCATGCTGATATCGACAAGCAGCAGATCATACCGACGCTTTGAAGCGGTAGAGACCCCCTCGAACCCGTTCCGGGCAAGCGCAACCTCACATCCGAAATCCTGCAACATATCCTGAAGCAGCATCCGGTTGATGTCGTTGTCTTCGATAACCAATACCCGCTTGCCAGCAAGCGCGCGCGGAACACGCGCGCCCTTCTCGCTTTCGGTCACATCCTCTGCCATGTCGCCCGGCCCCAACGGCAGGCGGATCAGGAACAGACTGCCCTCGTTCTCGATACTCTCGACCTCGATCTCACCTCCCATCGCCCAGACCAGCCGCCGGGTGATGCTCAGGCCCAGCCCGGTGCCGGGGTTCTCTCGGTCATAGGCGGTATCGATGGTGACGAATTCGTCGAATATCCGCTCAAGATCCGGAGCTGGAATGCCGATCCCGGTATCCGATATTCGAAACTCGACCTGACGACCGTCTGCAAGCCGCTCGACCTCAAGTGTGATCTCGCCGTCCCGTGTGAATTTGATCGCGTTGCCCAGAAGATTGATCAGCGCCTGTTGCAGAGCGATACGGTTACCCAGCACGATTCCCGGATCATCGCCGATCAGATCCGCGCGCAGCTGGTTGCCGCGTTCCTCTGCCGCGGCAATCAGGCTTTCGGTCAGGCGCTGGACCATGGGCATCAGGGCGAACGGCTCCTTGGGGAAATCGATCATCCCAGATTCCAGCCGCGACAGTTCCAAGACTCGGTTAACCTGGGTCAGCAGCAACTCGCCCGAAACCCGGATCGCACGCGCAAGGCGTAGCTGTTTGGGCGACAGCTGGTCCCGCTCGATAAGATCCAGAGAGCCAAGGATGCCGTTGAGCGGGGTACGCATCTCGTGGCTCATCACCGTCAATAGCTGCGCCTTGGCCTGGGCGCCTGCCTGCGCGGTGTCGCGCGCCTCGCGCAGCTCGTCCTCGGTTCTAAGCCGGTTGGTGATGTCTCGCAGGAACGAGACAAAAACTAGCTGATCGCTGGTCTCGGCAAGCGAAATCGAAAGCTCGACCGGAAACACCTCTCCAGATTTCCGCATCCCCTCCAGACGCAGATGCCCCCTGCCAACCACGCGGCTGGTGCCATGTTCACGAAAGCGCCGCATCCCCTCATCGTGGCGCGCGCGGTATTCCGGCGGGATGATCAGATCGGCCATTGGCTGGCCAAGTACCTCACTTTGGGCATAGCCGAACATCGCCTCGGCACCGCCGTTGAATTCGATGATGCGGCCATCGGTATCGACCACCAGCACAGCATCAAGAGACGATTGCACAGCAGCCTCGAAACGAGATTTGACCGCATCCTTTTCCGCCGAGACCATCTGGCTGCTTCGATAGAGCCTCAGCAGAAACAGCGCGACGATCGTCAACGCAACCAGCAACACCAGAACCGACAGCGCCAGACGCTTGAGGGTCTCCGAGACCTTGGCGCGCTGAATATCCGCCGCCCGGGCAGAGGTATTGACGATCGTCAGCGCCAAGTCTCGCAACTCGGGCGACACCTGTTCGACAAGACGCAGCAGTTCCGGCAATCGTTCCGCCAGGTCCTGCTCGGGCCCATCGACAATGGGCAGCGTCGCGTCCAGAAACAACCTCACCGATATGAGTCTATGCTGCACTTCGGGTATCGCGCGCGCCTGAGCATATAGCGCCCCGCGCAACACGATCTGCGTACGGCTGTAGAAGATGTCGAACCGGGTTCGCAATTGCTGAAGGTCGGTCGCGCCGCCATCTTGCGCCTTGAAGGCCGCGCTTTGAAGACGCAGCAGTTCGACCTCCAGCTGCGACATGTTCCAGCGGATATCATCGGTCGCGGCAGTCGACAGGGATTCGAGCCGCACCATCGCCTCGCGCCCAAGAAGCGCCGAATAGACGATCAGCACCAACACAAGTGCAAGCCAGAAGCCGGTCCTTAACCGGCGACGAAACGAACTGATCAATCCTGTGGCGATCTCGGTACCCCGGTGCTGGCTATTTTGGCACCTCCAGCCGGATCAGCTGCCAGATGCTTCGGGCATAGTATTCTTCGGTGTTATAGACCGGATTGTCATCATAGGGATACACGACCCACAATGGCCCCTTGTCACGGATCGACATCTGCTCGCCATTGTGCAGATAGGCCACCACCGGGCCGGGTTTGGTCGCATCCGAGGTTGGAATGTCGATCAGGTAATCGTTAACCGCGATCGCGGTAATCATGCCATCAGCGGCGCCGACATGATCGAGCAAGTCACGCAAGGCAACACCGCGAAACACTTGCTCACCTTCGGTCCAGATCGTGGTTGTGCGGATTTCGCTGACCGGCAGCGCCGTCAGGTCTTCGATGTCGAGGCTGATGACAGAGCCATCGGTTCCGGTGACAGAGAGAAGCTCTTCGCCAGCTTCTGCACCATGCCCAAAAGGCGCCAAAAACGTTCCCGCCACCAGGATCAGTGCCAACGCGACAGATTTCATGCCAACCTCCTAGAAAATCGCTACCAGTCGCCAGCCTATGTCAGTCCGATACCTTCGGAACACAACGCTTAGGGGTAGCGGTGTAGACTTTCGTATAGGTATAACCCTAATTTGAGCAGATTAGTTTACCCCAAGCGAGAGTGCTTTTCTTGACCCACAACCATGGCACAATGCGTTCTATCACACGGTCAGTGCCCTATGCCTGGATCGGTCGTGACACGAACAGCAGACATGCAGCCATTAGGAGAGGTATTTTCCCCTGTTCCACTCTGGCAGCCCTGCCCGCTCGCGGCTAAGATATCGCCAGTTACATTACGTAGAATTTGGGACACGCATGCGCATTCTTCTGGCGGACGATCACGCCCTCGTTCGGGATACAATCTCGGTCTATCTCAAGGCAGAAGGCGAGGCCGAAGTCGTGACGGTGCCCGATTTCAATTCCGCGATGGAATCCATCAGACACAATGGGCCGTTCGACCTGATCCTGCTCGATTTCAACATGCCCGGCATGAACGGGCTGGAGGGGCTGCGCCAGGCAATTCGACAGTCCGCCAAAACTCCGGTGGCGCTGCTTAGCGGGACCGCTCCCAATCGGATCGCACAAGAGGCGGTGGACGCTGGCGCAGCAGGGTTTGTTCCCAAATCGATGGCAGCAAAAAGCCTGTTGAACGCTGTTCGCTTCATGGTGGCAGGTGAGATCTTTGTGCCAAGCACCGTTCTGCTCGCCACTGATGAGCCGACGAGCGATGGCCTGAACGCCACTCTCAGCCAGCGCGAGAAACAAGTTCTCAACGGGCTCTGCCGGGGCATGCCGAACAAAGAGATCGCCCGCGAACTGGACTTGCAGGAGGTCACGATCAAGCTGCATGTCCGAACCTTGTGCAAGAAGCTGAACGCCAAGAACCGCACCCAAGCCGCGATGATTGCCCGGGATGCAGGGTTCGAATAGCTGTGATCCCGATCTAGCCGGGATCGGTCACAACACGCCGACGCAACCATATCGGGCGTCCGGCAATATTCAGGAACAGGATCGATACGGCGATGCCGCCCAGGGCCGGGGCATGCTGAACCCACCACAGACCGGGATGATCCGCGACAAAGGCAGTCGCCGTGCTGCGCATTCCTTCAAGAGCAATCAATCCGGCGAAGGCGGCGACCAGCTGTGGCCAGAGGCCAAAGCGCGAGAAAGTGCCCAGCATCAGGGTGGAGAATCCGATCAGGACAACCGCCACGCTGACACCCACCCAGGACAGCCGCTCCTGTATTTCCTCGGCGATCTCGCCTCTTGAATATGTCTCGGCAAGTTTGCTCCCGCCGAGCGCGGCCGCAAGTGCCAGGGTTGGCATGCCACGAATATCCTGCCGCCGTTCCGTATCTCGCTTGGCCAATGCCGAAATGTCGTACGAAAAATCACGAAACACCGTAGTCGACAGGGTCTTGCGCGCGGTTTCCATCTGCAAAGCGGTACCCTCGACCATCACCAGTGCGATCTGTTCGCCGTTACGGGCCAGAAACGCCTTGGAGCTTGTATAGGTCACCACGCGGTCGGGCGCACGGCGATCGGACAGATAGACGTCGTTGAGCGTCCCGTCCCGATCGATCTTACCGATATAGACGGTGACACCCTTCACCGGATGCATGAATTGCCCATCATTGAGGAGTTGCGCAGTCATATCACCGGCAACCTCGGCCTGCCGCGCCTCGAGCCTCAGCATCGCAGCGGGGCGCAGATAAAGCGTGATCGTGGCCAGCATCGCCGCACAGATAAGCCCGAACAGAATGACCGGCCGCGCCAGCCGGAACGGGCTGCTGCCGGTTGCCAGCATCACTGTCATCTCGCTTTCACGGTTCAGACGATTGGTAACGTAGACCGTTGCGCAAAAAGCCGCCATCGGCATCACGGTGCGAACCAGTGTCGGCAGGGTCAATGCCGTAAATTCGAGCGCGACCATAGCTGTCTGGCCGCTGCTGATCAGCCGGTCAAACAGGCTGACCGCCTTGCTGATCCAGAATACACCCACCAGAACAAAGGCAAAGAAACCACACAGAACAAGCAGTTGGCGCAGGAAATATCCATCGAACTTTGACATGCGGGCTTTCGCGGAATGGTCTGTCGTTCGCGGCACAATAATCTAGCGCTGCGGGATACGGAACCGCCGTTTTCTCACGGGCACGTGGAAGGATAACGGATAGGTTCTGGCTTCCCATGCATTTTCAGGGACGGTTCGATCTGTGCAGGGGAGGACATGTTTAGAGAGTATTGAGTATTTATTAGGTTTGGCGGTGACCTACTCTCCCGGGGCTTTAGCCCGAGTACCATTGGCGC